>CAUYTY010000145.1 GCA_963575655.1 Gammaproteobacteria bacterium
TCGTGCCGCTATTAAAAAAAATAGATGCGGTCTCTATGTTATACTTATTAGGCTGAGTTCTGTCCGGCTCTACCATTAAGTTGAAGTCTTTTATAACCGAGGCTAATAAGTCTGCCATACGTATATCTTCAGGTATCACAGATGCCATATCAAGTGTCGAGCCTTCTGACACCACCGGATTATTAATAGTATTGATAAACGATGCTCCGCTATTCAATCTCCAATTAAGAGTGCCACTCGATACGTTTGCGAATGGCAACACCCATACATATACCGTGTCTCCGCTTAGAAGTGTAGAAGTTGGCGTAGTATAAGAGAAGGATAGAGTACCTCCATCTTGTCCTGCGCTTAACGAACCGACTCCAAAATCATTATGTATAACGGTACTCCCTATACACGTTGTGCTTGATCCCGATGTTCGGTATATCCACACATACATACCCGCAGAAGTGTTGGATAATGTCACTCCTGTCACGGCATGAAAGTACGTTGAACCTCTTACCACGAACTCATAATCGCCATTATTCGCCGCAGTAAATACCCCTGTTCCGGTATTGTATTGATTTGACGGATCTGACGTTTCGCTGTCGAATATGAATGGATAGTATGTTGTTGTGTAAACGTTATCAGTAAGAGCAGATGTAACGGTTGTGAACTTTCGTGCGTTTATCTGAGCCGAAGTCATCTTCATTGCCGAACCATTAAATGGGATGACTAATTTCGTGAATGGGCTTGATGTCAGAAACGAAGACGAGTAACTTGCACCGGCGTAGGCGAATATCTTATCAATATATGTCTTGAGGTAAACGGCGGGATATAAATCGTCAACCTTCCAATTAATTCCGTCCGTATGCCCATACTGTATCATTGGATAGTAATAGGCGTTTGTGTAAGACAACGACCAACTCGCTACCTGATTAGTTGAGTTGTAGATGTGATTATATTCGCTTAACGACAATTCCGATAGCTTATGGTCAGCCAACTGATTGAATATATTAGACACATCGCCATATAATTCTACGTTGTAATGTATCAGCTCTAAGTTAGTTCGGTCACGTTCGATAGAACGGAGTCTCATATAACCTCTGAACTGTTCGATACTATCACACGATACTATGCAACTCGCCTTTAGGTTTGGGTTGAAGTCCGGATTAAAGTTGGTTGTTGATGTATTTTGAATATTCAACGCAATCTCGAAGATGCCAGTCAACACACGATTGATAGTGTCCGTTCCCGGTAACTTGACGGTACGTGAGAATGTGCCACCTCGTTTTTGCGGATCACGAATATCGTTAATCGCAAAGGTTAGGTGCATAGCCACCTCATCAGAGATGTCTACGTTATATCCGTTTATCTTCAGTTCACTTCTCATTTAGGAATGCTGTCTCCACTCCTTCATGGAAAGCTCAACTGTTAGTGTGATATTAAATAGTACGGAGTTGTCGATCGTCTTTTTTTCACTCTCTGTTGGTGACACAACTATACAGCGGTGGTGATATGTACCATCATCGAAGAATACAACGGGTGATTCTATAAGTTGCATGAGCCATAATGCCTGATCTTCGCTAATCCAGTCTGATGTAAGCTCCCATCGCGGTGTGAGCGTGGTATCTATTACTGTCGTCCCTGCATCCTGATTATTATATGCCCATGTGTGATTACCTAGCTGTCCTAGCTTTCTATCGAATGTCTCACGGCTTATCTGTCGTTTGAATCGAGATACTAATGGAAATTGAAATGAGTCATAACCGCCTCGTACATTCTTGAAGTGAAGCTGATAATGTTGTCTACTCAATGGCATACATCTATTATCACGATATATAGTGAAGACTGTATTGAGTGTTGATGCTCCTGCGAATGCGTTAAGGTCAATTGTATAATGATCTACCGAAGCTGTAATGATAGGCTGCACGC
>CAUYTY010000146.1 GCA_963575655.1 Gammaproteobacteria bacterium
TGCATTGAACGTACCCGTTGCCGTGGGCGATACCGGAATCACGGTCGCACCGCCAAGCGTTAGCGATTGCATGTTTCCGGTAACGGGGTTCATCTGTATCGTCGTTTTTGCCGGCATATCAGGAAATTGCACTGGTGCTCCCCCTGCTGAACTAGTGGACAGGGAAAGCGTACCACCGTAAGAAACCGCCGGCGGCGTATAGCTTGGAAGCGGAGTGGCATAAGCAGGACTCGGATTCTCGATCATGACACTGGAGCTACTACTAACAGGAGTGCCATTATAGAGCGCAATCGCTGTCAACGCACCCGTTTGTGGATCAAAGGAAATACTCGACGGTGTCATGGTATTTGTCGTCGTGAATGTCGTTTTATAATCAGACACCCAACCCTGATTACCTTCCCCTCCATCGTACCACCCGCCATAATCAGCGGTGCTAGCACTAACCGACACCGTCGAACCCGACGGCACAATAAAATCAGCACCACGATGCGAGATTGCCGCTGGGATTGTCATGTTGGCATAATTCACCGAGGCGAACACAATGGATCCATTTTGGGCAAAACTCAGATAGGTTTTCGCCGGAAAGGTTACCGGCACCGTGCCGCCGACCTGTGGTGGGGTAGAGACCGAGCCATTGCCAACGACGGCGCTGGTCATATGCCCATCCACATCAAACGAAATGCTGCTTCCCCCTGGGAAGGTAATCGCATCGCTTCCACCCACTTTCCGATGCAAAGAACAAGCAATTCCAGCAGGAAGCGTCAGCGTAACCGCATACGACTTCGTCGCGTTATTATAACCAGAGGACACCTGAGTATTTATCGGCACGGCAATTTGAGAGCTTCCAATTGTCACGGTCTGTTCGCCGGCATGTGCGACTGGGGACGCGTACCCGTCAGCATCAAAGGCCACCCCTTCTCCTGCATAGAACACTTGCGAACCCACTACACCACCTGTTTTCACTTTAAGCATCGTATCCGTCGTTAGCGTCCCGCCGCTAAGATAGGTTTTTACGCCTGGATAATAAATTGGAACCGGAAGTGTCGCGCTCATAGTTTGACCGGTAAGTGGATTGGTGCCGGTGCTGGTAAAGGCGATCGGGCACTGCATGGCGAGCCAGTACGTATTTGTTTTTACCCCACCCACGATGGTCTGTTCTTGTTGTGGTACATTCACAAGAATCGGATCGGTTGGGGCTGGGGTAGCGGTCTTGGCCGACCAGGTGCCCTTAATCGGGTCATAGCTACCCGTCGCATACAGGCTCGGCGTCCCGCTACTCCACATACACTGTAGCCCGTCGCCGGTAATTTGTACTTGAGACCCAGCAGGATAGGCAGAAACACTGCGGACATTCTGGGCAGCAGGATAGTCCACCAATAGCTGGCTTCCTCCATTACCCAGGGTTCCGGTAATGATCCCATCATTATTCACGGTTAATTCCCCCGTCATATTGAGTGTTGTGGTATGGGTAAACACAGCGGGGGAGGCCAACGTTCCTTTTTGAACCTGGCCATTCCAGGGGTTAAACTCAGCGATCGAGCTAAAGCTGGCACGCGTGTTGTGATCATTCCCACCACACTGACGCACTTTCGCTTTGTCGATTGTCCCTAAAACAGGGGCGCTGTCTGGATACCCTTGGGCGTTGAATTTAATTTGCGTGCCGCTGTAAAAGTCATGCAGTGCGATGCAATTGGAGCACATATTAAAGGTGGTTTTACCCCCCAGCATAACTTTGGCGATGGCGCCCACAGGAAGATCCGTTGAATTGAGAGGTGCGGCCTGATTAATAACAAGGGTACTTCCTGGCGCAAAGGCAACAGCGGGGAGAACCCCATTGCCGACAACACTTTTTCTCCAAGGCGAAGTCAGCTGGGAAGAAAGGCGAATGCGCCGTACCGTGCCGTTGGAGGCA
>CAUYTY010000147.1 GCA_963575655.1 Gammaproteobacteria bacterium
ATATGGTGGAGGATGCTGGCTGGTTAGACGATCATGGCCTCGTTGAGCTAACTCAAACGGATGGCATTACGTCTGCGCGCATCACTCGATCAGGGCTGGATATCGCTCTTGGTCGTGTAACGCAGCCCGGTGTACGCAGACCTAACCCTGATTGAGGTGCCACAATGGAAAGTTCTATTCGAGTCGCGCGATCCTTAGACTGCACAACGATATCCGTAATGGGTATTTTTTCTTTTGGGTTACACGCAGCGTTTCGTGCAGCATATAAGGATGAAAACCCAAACCAAATTGCAGGTTTTATTTTCATTATTGATTTGTCAAGAACCACTCGGATTGATTCGTCCGCCCTTGGGATGTTACTGTTGTTGCGCGAAGAACATGGGGGTCGCAACGACAACATCCGTCTCGTTTCCGCAAATAAAGACGTTGCCAAAGTGTTGAAGATGGCAAGTTTCGACCGAATATTCTGGTGGAATAATGTTGCCTACCTGACCAGTCGGCCATGAACCGTGCGTTTGCCGACGCGGAGAAAGGTGTCGATCATGTGCATTCCGGCAATCAAACGCACGGCTGAAGCGGTCCAGCGAACTTCAGGAGAAATGCAGTCGATCTTTGGGCGAACCGTTGATCAACAGCCTGAAGACAGCGCATCGTCCAGTCGTATGAGCCTGTTTGGTTTAAGGATCTTGCGGCATCAACGAAGAACAATTCTTTCCTCCCAACGCCACTACCGGAGCCACAGGTCATTGGCGCACCACAGTTCAAGGTTTTGATGCCTTTTACGCGCATGTATCGGACAACTCCCGCAGATTTGGTTCGCTGTTCCGACAGCCGCTCCATGGACAGTTACGGGAACATGAGTCAGGGTTGAATCGTTCGTCGTATCAGCAATGCGCGTTCAGCGAGTCAGGTTACGACATGAACCGCCGCGACAGGGATGCAAGTCAAGCCCGAACAACTGCAATACGAGGTCCAACCTGCCGTGGCAGCGCGTTGAGGCCTGGGGTGGTTTGTGGGTGAACAGCTCTCAAACGGTGTTGGCGTTTGTTCCGTCTGTCAAATACAAAAGCGGATTCGACTTCCAGGATCGCTAATCATGTTATTGATCGAGGTGCGAACGGTTGTGGAAGCCATGATGCGTTCCTGAGTGGTGCGGCGAAGGTGCCGAAGATTGCACGAGGGTGCACTATTTGACTTTCGTTGCAGCATCATTTGTTCACTCATTGGAGCATGAGGGGCACCGTTTTGGCATCATTTGGCCTTAATGAGGCCGCCATTTGGCCGTGATGTGGCCGTTGAGGCGTCACGGGTGCTGAGGTGCCGTCAGTGCTGAGGCATCATTTTGGGCACTGAGGGCCGTCGAGGGGTACTGAGGGCGTGGCGGGCGCTGAAAGGTCGTCGAGGGTGCACTGAGGTTCTATTTGGGCACTGAGGTCCGTCGAGGAATTACACTGAGGGACTATTCTGGGCACTGAGGGTCCGTCGAGGGTGCTCTGACGGACTCTATTTGGGCACTGAGGGTCCGTCGGGGGTGCGCTGAGGGACATCATTTGGCCGCTATTTGGGCGTGAATTGGCCGCCTTTTGGCCGCCATTTGGCCGTGATGTGGCCGTTGAGGGGCACTATTTGGGCCGCTGAGGGGCACTGAGGGTCCGTCGAGGGGGCACTGAGGGGCACTATTTGGGCACTGCGGGTCGGTCGAGCGGGCGCTGAGGGACACTATTTGGGAACTCAGGGAGCGTCGAGGGTGCGCTGAGGGGCGCTACTTGGGGACTCAGGAGGCGGGGGGGCGGCGCTGACGGGGATCGTTTGGGCGCTATATGTGCGCGAAGTGGTCCCCATATGGAAGGCACTTAGCCGATATGGGGTGGAGGGGGGGC
>CAUYTY010000148.1 GCA_963575655.1 Gammaproteobacteria bacterium
AGTGAGGGAATAGGCATAGCTAGCCCCCCCTACCTCAACTCCCGTTCAAAAAAACCGTAATCCACCCCACATCCATCAACCCAATGGTCACGCCATCTGTCAAGATCGTAACCGCTCACTCCTCTCTCGCTGGAAGGGGAACAACTATAACCAACCGAGCAGGCCATCCATGGCCTCTGGATTCCGGCAATTCCTGCCAGAATGATGGATCGCTGGTCACCTGGATTAGGTAGCACCAATCAGACAAAGTTATCGCACATGCACGTATCTAAGAAATTGGTTCACGTCTTTCTTCTGGCTACGATGGCGGCCGCACCCGTATTGGCCGGTGAATATCATCTGGGCGAAGGTTATACCACCGGCAATCTCAACATTGCTGGTTACATTAATCTGGTCGCGGAGGCGCCTCATGGTGAGAAACCACAATTGGTCGGCGATGATATCAGCCTATTCATAAGTGGCCACTTCAATCAATATTTCAATCCATTCTTTGAGACAGAATTTTCGGGAGCCACACTTTGGCGTCGACAAGAGGGTCTATTTCCTGATAATCATCCCGATCTGATCCTCGAGCGTCTCTATAATGACTTCAATCTCACCGAGAAATTTGTCCTACGATTCGGAAAAATGCTCGCCCCGGTTGGCGAATGGAATAACATCCACGCCGCCCCGTTGGTCTCAACCATTACTCGACCACTCACTACCTACCGCAGCTTTTCTGAATATGTCTCTGGATTGAAACTTATCTACACCCCATCTGACGAGCATCTCCCAGAGATGCGGTTCTACTGGCAACCGGATAACGAATTGGCGCCACGTCCCCAATCCCTGGTTACTCGTGAATATCGGCGCATCACTGGGGTTCATCTCAACTGGATCAGCGGGCTCATCGATAAAGTTGGCTTTTCGTTTCAACATGCCACGATCAGCAATAATATCGAGACCCAAACTCTGCTGGGATTGAATGCGCACAAAACTCTCGGCCAATTCCAGATCGAAACCGAAGCCACCTACACCCACGTTAACGGTGACCGCCTCGCCCGGGTGCGTGACGATGAATGGGGCACGTACCTGCTCGGGAGTTATTCCATTAATGATAAATGGTCGATCAGCGCCCGCTACGAATATTTCTCTGACCGCAATATCCTTCAGAGTTCACGCAATGCCTTACTTGGTCTCTCCTGGCACGCCGACCCAGCGATAGTTTGGAAGCTCGAATATGTCAAACAGGCAGGGGCCATGCTCGATATTACCACCGGCGTATTTGCCTCGTTCTCGATATTATTCTAGCCATGCGCAGATCATTATACGTTCTATTAATCGTAATGCTCGGCTGGAATACTCCGAGCAGTGCGCACGAGTTATTGATCATCGCCCACCCGGACGTGGCCGTATCCGGTTTAACGGTGGATGAACTCGCCGCGATCTACCTACTGAAAATGACTTCATGGCCAGACAATGAAAAGATTGTCCCAGTCAATCGTGAAGCCGCTAGCGCGGCCCGTACTGTATTTTCGGATATGGTGCTGCATCAACCACCTAATACACTGCACGCCTACTGGAACCAGATGCACTTTAGAGGTAAAGTGCCCCCGCTGGTCCAGGAGTCCGATCAAGCAGTGCTCGCCTTCATACAGAAAGTTCCCGGCGCGATTGGCTACGTCAATGCTGATATCGCCCCGCAAAACGTGAAAATACTGGCAAAGATACCATCGCTACCATGAACAACTGGCTTGCTCAATCAATTGGTCGGAAACTGCTGGCGTCTTTCGTGGGCATTTTCTTTATTACCTATCTACTCACC
>CAUYTY010000149.1 GCA_963575655.1 Gammaproteobacteria bacterium
TGAGGGGGACGATTGGATGCGATCCCGAATTTTGAATAGGTGGCAACTTGGGTTACTTAATCTCTGGCGGAGGTCTGTGCTATAGATCTAAATCAAGCCGGGAATCTCCAGGATATTTTTGTCCGGTTGTGATAGTTATTGATGGCATATCTGAAGGGTGGTGCCTTCGATATAGAACAGAAATATGAGGTGTTGTCCCAATCTAATCAGTTTGGAATCGGTACGATCAGCCCATTAACTAGTATCAAAGTGTGCCGATTGCACCCCAATGAGGTAACCATGAAAATTATACGCTGGAAAGGTCGTTACCTAACAGGCGAGACGGGAGTCGACCAACGGAATCGGGCGTTGGTGGATTGCCTGAACGGATTTATTAACGCTACCAAACAGCGTGAACATTGCCAAGATGTTGAGAATTTATTGAACGACTTGGCAGTCAAATTAGAAGGAATTCTTACCAAGGATCCGATGGTCGCCGATCTTATTGCGCAGATCAGGGACTCGTTAATGGAATCTTTACCACTGCCGACTCGAAAGACCCCCGCTTGCCGGAAATGCGATATCTGCGACCTTGCCGAACAACGGATTGCCCAACATATTCATGCCTCTGTTCAATGTCTTGGCATGAGCGAATCTGTTGGCGCTTGATTATCGGTTGTGGTCAAGATGACCGCGTCTCCGGGATGCCGCGATTCGCCGTGAGATGGTCACACAACAACATACCCATCGTTTTTCTCCATCCATACAGAAATTATTCGGGTGGAGTAGGGCGATGGGTATGTTGGTTGTGAATTCCAGCAATGTTCGGCCTGATTGTAACGTCTAATCAGGCGGTAAGCGTAGTTCGCAGACTCTTCATTGCCACTTTTTCGATCTGGCGGATACGCTCCGCAGAGACTTGGTAGTGGTCGGCAAGTTCCTGCAAAGTTGCTTTGTCATCATTGAGCCAGCGTCGTTCCAAGATATCACGACTGCGTTGGTCGAGGCGCGATAAGGCATAGGTCAGACGTTCTTGTTTGTGGTCTTCCCAGTCTTGCTGTTCGAGTACGGTTGCCGGGTCCGTGCGAAAGTCTTGGAGGTAGGTAACCGGCGCGGGGGGGCCATCGTCATCGTCGCTGTCGGTCTCTCCCTCGAAACTCATATCGTGACCGGTCATGCGTTGCTCCATCTCAACGACCGCTTCGGGGCTGACGCCCAGTTCACTGGCTACGGTTTGAACCTCGTCATGATTGAACCAACCCAGGTGTTTTTTGATGCTCCGCAGGTGGAAAAAGAGTTTGCGCTGGGCTTTGGTCGTTGCCACCTTGACGATGCGCCAGTTACGTATGATGAACTCGTGGATCTCGGCGCGGATCCAGTGAACCGCAAAAGAAACCAATCGTACTCCCATCTCAGGGTCAAAACGTCGTACGGCCTTCATTAAACCGATGTTCCCTTCCTGGATAAGGTCGGCCTGGGGGAGACCGTAACCACTGTAGCCCCGTGCGATGTGTATAACAAAACGGAGGTGGGAAAGAATGATGCGTCGAGCGGCGTTCAGGTCATTGTGGTCACGCAGACGGACCGCCAGCTCGTGCTCTTCGCCAGCACTCAACATTGGGATAGCGCTTACCGCCTGGGTGTAAGCCTCGAGGCTGCCCGTGGGGAGGGCTAGATCAAATTTTTGCAGTGCGGTGGTTGTCATCAGTGTCCCCGAGAAACCTCGCCCTTGAGGGCGGGGAGGAAAGGGGACGGT
>CAUYTY010000150.1 GCA_963575655.1 Gammaproteobacteria bacterium
TTACGGGGGGATTGAGGGGGGACGATTGGATGCGATCCCGAGTTTTGAATAGGTGACAACTTGAGTTATTTATGGATTTTTAACCAAAAGTTCAACATTTACACAGATTTCTTTTACGAACAGGGATCAAAATTATTCTAACATCTTCCGCTTCGGTTCATCGTTGTAATCCTCCCATTCGTCTTCCTCCGTATCGGGGGTCAATTCATCCGCAGATTCCACCACCACAACCGGAACGGTAACTAACGAAAGTGTGCGTTCGAATTGAAGGGTGTATGAGAAACCATCGCGGATAAGACGACGCAACAACTCCTTGGCATCCGCACACCAACGGGCCTCTTGGGTATGCAACCGGGTCTGCTCGGTTGCGTTAAGGGGACCGGTGGTGCCCGCCGGGCGTTCGTGAAAAACCTGAAAGGCGAGACGATGGTCTCGTTGGATCCTCAGGCGTACCTGCTCGCCACCAGGGATGCGCCATTGTCCACCTTCTTCCTCAGTCATTGCCATGGTATAACCCAAATCGGCCAAGTGAGTCGCCGTTCGGTCGCGCAATGCAGCACGTAGGGCAATACGCTCCAGGACAGAATTCACCTCGGTGGTCAGCGTTGCCCCCTGACGCTCTAAGGCCTCCAAGGCCCCCTCCGAGACCTCCCCGGCGGCAAGGTGGGCAAACAATCCATCGCGCAAGACCGCGAGCCGCATTTCGAGGACTTCCTGACCACTACCAGGAACCAACATATGCAAACAGCGCAGAGTTTCCTCCAGCAAACCTTCAACGCGGGTCAGACGCCCCGCATGTAGCGCCCGTTCCTGGTCGAGGCGTGCAAGATGGGTCGCGAGAGTCTGTTCCAAAGCCATTCGAAAGGCCACAACCGTAGCCATTGCCGGTGGATTCCCTGCAATAACTTGGGCCTGGAGCCGTCGCCACTGACCTTCCAAAGCCCCCACAGGAAAATCCGGAGCAGCGCGTATCTCCACGGGCAGGGCAGCAAACCACGCCCCCAGGCTGGCGAGACCGACATCCTCTGCTGCTAAAAATCCACGCGTCGCCCCCCCCTCCGTGCGAACAACCACGGAGGGAGCAGTCAGTTGTAAGGCCGCAAGTTGCCCCCGGAAGGCCGCTTGACTTAACTGGGCAGTGGCCATGTGTCGCGCTTGCTCAACCTGAAAATCACGCCAAGCGAGCGACCGCTGCTGCTCCTCCACTGCAGCGCGAGTGGCCTCCGCACGACGGGAATCCAAGTACGCGGTCACCGTTCGCGAGGCTACCGTTGCCACCGCCACCCCCAACGCCCCCCCCAGCACCCCCAACGGACCCAAGGCCGAGGATATCAAAACTACTTCACCGCTCATGGTAGATGACCTGTTAGAACAACGAATAGGTAGCCGTTGGAATTAGTCTATTTCAGCGAGTTAATATCAATCCCCAACGCACGCAATTTCTCAGTCAAGCGGTTGGTGTGTTCAATGTATTGCTGACGTTCAGCCTCTATGCGTTGTTCGGCTGCCTCAGCGCGTTGTTCTATTTCAACGACCGTCTCAAATCGACTGCCATCCGATCGATATACCACAAGCTTAGTACCATCCCATAATAGCCCTCATGTATTTCCCATTTGGTGTATTGACGCTGGATTGGTTGGTGGTGTTCCAGACCTGGATATGGCCAGTAATGTTCCATAATTTAGATATT
>CAUYTY010000151.1 GCA_963575655.1 Gammaproteobacteria bacterium
GGATGCAAAAACACTACCAAAATTAAAGCGTGGCCCGTCGGTATTCAAAATCAGATTAGTATTCAACGATACTGCGCCATTAACCTCAAGCTTCTGACTCGGCGTTGTCACCCCGATCCCTAAGCCGGTGGGTGTTAACCGCATCTTTTCCGAATTCCCCGCGCTAAAGCCAATCATGTTCGTTCCCGCGTTAAACATCCCCGCTTGGGTGTTGCCACTCCACGAGAAGGCTGGGGCGGCGACTGAGTCTGCCTGCTGGCCTAAGAACTGGGTGTTGGCGTAAACGTTGTTCGCCGAAGCTGCACCCGCCACTTCCAATTTATAGCTCGTGTTTGGCGTGGTCCCGATCCCAACACGCCCCGCAAAATACGATTCTGCCGTCGCATCACTCGAATAAAGAGCGTAGTTTGTTGCCGCGGCAATGGATCCGATATACACGCCATAAGCAGTCCCAATGGGATTGACGCTGCTATTCGACACCAGGAAGTGGCCACCATAGGCGGTGCCAATGGTGGAGTTGTCAAAGTTGTATACTTGAAAATAGCCACCTTTGGCGGTCGTCGTTTGGGCAGCCCCTCTTCCGTAGACAAGCGAATGGATCCTTCCGCAGTCGAGACCACCCTGCCCCTGCGTTGCTCGAAATCACTGCCGCTGACTCCATTCCTGCAGCCAAATAAACAGACCCCTTGTTACTCTATCCGCTGCACTTTAGTGGTCATCCCATAAATATTATCTGTGAAGGAATAGTTCGAAGAAGGGATCGTCGGGCGAGCGCACGGTAATTATTTGCGGTGGATCCCGTCAGCGCTGGGGTATGAATAAAGCGGCCGGCAACAGTCTTCGTAGGATCCGATTCACTCACACCTGCTATATACAGGATTGGTATTATTAATCCCCACCTGACCACTGGATAAAATATACATCGCATTCGTCGGCGCACCGAAGCACTACCATAAGCCTTGAACGCCGACATGTTCACCGGCCTCTGTTGACTAATAACGCTTGGCTCGCGTTAATGGTGCCCACCACTTCGAGAGCACTTGAAGGCGTTGCCGTCCCAATCCCCACATTGCCGCGACTATCCACCACCAGCGCATTTTGGACAAGGCTCCTGACGCATCTTTGGTATCCACCTGAATGCAACGTTAACGTTATTGGGCCACATGAAAACTACAGCAGAACCATCGACCCCACCCAACACTCATGTCAGGATAAAACCATCCGTTTTGTAACGGACTATCAAGTCAACGTCTTGATACCAATATGCCGTAATTGAAGATTGCCTTCATAGGCGCCGTATCTGATATGAATCAGATTGTTCGTGTCGTGTAGGGCAAAGCCTCGTGACCAGGCACCACTGGTTTTATTATTTTGAATCGCGACCCCCAATGCGGGAATATTATCATCGATAATAACATTCATTGAGGTTGGCGTATTTTGGCTCGTTGTAAAACTGGTAATATCTAAAGCCCCTTGCGGAGTAATAGTTCCTACCCCGAGTCGCCCACGTCTACTGATCATCATTTGTTGATTACCGCTCGTAGAAAAGATCAACCCGTTGTTATCGGCATAAAGACCTATATTCGGTCGTGAGGCATTGACATCGACCAACGATAG
>CAUYTY010000152.1 GCA_963575655.1 Gammaproteobacteria bacterium
TCTTTCGTTCAGTAGCTACCCAGGAACTGCAACAGGGGATAGGTAGGTAGTTACCCAGGAGTTTATAAATCTGTGACGTATCCCAACCTTTCCATCATATCGCTATGCTGGGCAAGGGTGCGGGCAACCTGCTCATTGGTCAATATCGTCTTCCAATCGCCAGCCACACCCCGGCGGAAAAAACTAGGATTCCCGCGTAGGGTTTCCCGGAAACGTCTTTGCCCCTCCAGTTGTTGGAGTCGCCCGATACGACTGGCCTCTACAGCCCTTACTACGTCTACTTCCGTGATTTCCAGACCGCAAAAACGAGCGACTGCGGAAAACGTCTCTTGGGGATCTGATAACATATCCTCGTAACGCACGGTAAAACGTGGAAATGGCGCGTTCAACCAACTGGCCGCGTGGCTGCTCCAATCGAGTAGGCGTTGGTGTAGCTGGTCAGGAAGTTTAGAAGCGTTGTAACAAAAGCTATTTCCTTGATCGCAAATCGCCAGAATGGCCCGATCTATATCAATGCCAACATGGTACGCATAAGAAATAGCCACATCCAGTGGATTACGTACAATGTGAATGACCCCCCATGTGGCGATAGTAGGAAACATGGGCTCGCCGTCAGGAGTGAGAAGATAGGCATCGTGGACCTTGATATAGAGTCGCCGGTTAGCCTCGCGTGAGATGGTCTCGTAAACGCGCGGGCGTAGATTATCGACGATGTTTAGTGGTAGATCGGCGGCATTCACGTCCACAATATCGTCGAAAAATAGCCGAGAGCTGGCGATGCTATCCATAATTGGCAGTTGATTTATGTTGTCGTCGCCGATTGTCGACTTACCAAGTAGGTGGCCGAGGACGATGCGCAGCCAGGTATTTCCCGATTTAGGATAGGAGGCCAGCCAAACGATATTCCCTTGGCTGTGTATCAGACCGGTGGTGTCCATGAAGCCTCCAATACGTCTAGGACCTCTTCCATGTGGCGGATGACCTTGGGTCGTGATAAGTTGGATCATCCGGATGCGGTTTGCAACTCGGCTGCAATGCTGAAAGTGGTTTTTATTTAAACCAAGTGCATTGACGAATTTTGTACGGTAAGTGACCTTGACAATGGCATTAACAGCATCCAATCCGCGTAATACCTCCAGGTGAATTTCATCGCTGTCCTTGTTATCCGTCAGGATAAAGACCTGCCCCAGTAGTAGACTGAAATCACGGTGATCCTCAGCCGCAGGAAGATGGAATTTCTCCAGACGGCTATGGTCTCGAACCAGATTTTCCGCCAAATGGTCGATGTGATTCAGTGCATCCGCCCAGAGCTTTACCCGGAAGATACTGGGATGCACCCAGGGCTGGCCATCTTGATCTAAATGAACCGCCAGCAGATCGTCACTGACCATGCGGTAACCACGCTTCCGAAGATGCGCTACCAAGGTGGATTTTCCCGTACCGGAATGGCCCGCGAATGCGACCACCTGACCACGGACTTCCAGAGCACCGGCGTGTAGTGCCAACAGTCCTTGCTGATGTAGCAAAACCCCCAGAATAGAGCCAAGCAAGTACACCCGAACATTGCGGATTCAAACTCGAAGTGCAACTCTTGAATTAACAGTTAGTTGAGTGA
>CAUYTY010000153.1 GCA_963575655.1 Gammaproteobacteria bacterium
GGGGGGACGATTGGATGCGATCCCGAGTTTTGAATAGGTGGCAACTTGGGTTAATGATTGATACCGATAAAAACAAAACACTTCTTACCACTAGAGACTGAAATAAATATCTATGAAGACCCCCACAGACCAGACCCTGGTCTTCGACCCCGAGCTGATCCACCGCTACGACCGTTCGGGACCGCGTTATACCTCCTATCCAACCGCCGTACAATTTCACGAGGGGTTTGGAGAGGCAGACTACCGAGAAATAACACGAGCGACTAATGAAACTGGGCGGCCATTGTCGCTCTATTTTCATCTGCCCTTCTGCGACACGGTGTGTTTTTACTGTGCGTGCAATAAGGTGGTAACTAAGGATCGACGTCGGAGTGCGCCTTATTTAGAGCGATTGCACCGTGAGATTGCTTTACAAGGAGAATTATTCGACCGTAGCCGTATTGTGGACCAACTCCACTGGGGGGGCGGTACCCCAACCTTTATTTCTCATGATGAGATGCGGGCACTGATGGCGCAGACGCGGCGCTACTTTACCTTGCGCGACGGTGGTGGTGAATATTCGGTGGAGATCGACCCCAGGGAGGCACGGGCGGATACTATCGCAGTGCTGCGTGAGTTAGGTTTTAATCGCATGAGTCTCGGGGTCCAAGATTTCGATCTGCGAGTGCAGCGTGCGGTAAATCGAATCCAGACCGAGAAAGAAACCGCAATCGTCTTGGAGGCGGCGCGCGCCGAGGGTTTTAATTCTATAAGTATCGATCTGATCTACGGCCTACCCTTTCAGAGCGTAGAGGGTTTTTCTAAAACTTTGGAGAAGGTTCTTGATCTGAATCCAGATCGGTTGTCCGTATTTAATTACGCCCACCTGCCAGAACTGTTTATGCCCCAGCGGCGAATCAATGTTGCGGAGTTACCGAGTCCAGCGGAGAAACTTGCCATCCTGCAATTTACTATTGAGCGACTAACTGCGGCTGGTTACATTTATATCGGTATGGATCATTTTGCTACACCGGAAGACGAATTGGCGCGTGCCCAGCGTGAAGGAACCCTGTATCGCAATTTCCAGGGTTATTCTACCCATGCCGATGCTGATTTGGTGGGGCTGGGGGCTACTTCAATTGGTAAGGTGGGTGCTACCTACAGCCAAAACGCTAGAGACTTGGACTCGTATTATGAACGATTGGATGCTGGCAACCTGCCGATTTTTCGTGGGATAAGGCTCGATGCCGATGATTTGGTGCGGCGTGATGTCATTACTAACCTGATTTGCCATTTCCAATTGGACTACGCCAAAATAGCGCGCAACCATGGAATTCATTGCACCGATTACTTTGCGCAAGAGTTATCCGAACTCGCCGGAATGGAAGCGGATGGTCTGCTTTCGTTGTTTCCCACGGGGATTCGGGTTCATCCTCGGGGTAAGTTGCTCATTCGTAACATTTGCATGGTCTTTGATCGTTACCTACGCAACCAGGCGGAACGTCGCTTCTCTAAGGTAATCTGAAGATCTAAAATTCCGGGAATCTAATTAACCCAAGTTGCCACCTATTCAAAACTCGGGATCGCATCCAATCGTCCCCCCTCAATCCCCCCGTAAACGGGGGGAGGTCT
>CAUYTY010000154.1 GCA_963575655.1 Gammaproteobacteria bacterium
CATTCTGGCACTTTCGATGCCGTGTAGAGTGGGAGGAGTCCATACCATCACTCAACCGGACGCTGCGCGATAAGGCCGCGCAGCGCCGGTTAGCTTATCGTTGGGCAAAACAATCGTATTTGTTGAACCGAACTAAATTCATGAAGATCAAGTGATGGTACGTGTCAACATAAAAGCGATTTCATCTCGATTACAATGCTGGGCAGGCGAGCAACCAATATTTTTTATGTCTCTGGCGGTGGTACTTTGGTTTACGTCCTATCGCAGTCTAATGCCTATCGCAGAAGCCCTAGTCATCGCATTACCAGTAGACCGTAATAGCCGTTTGGCTGGGTCGCTGCAATTTTTCTTCTACGATACGCCCAAGGTGTTACTGTTGCTCACGGGAATCGTTTTTATCATGGGCATCATCCATACCTTTGTCTCTCCAGAACGCACCCGTGTCCTGCTTTCCGGTCGGCGATTGGGGGCGGGTAACGTTATGGCCGCCTCGCTTGGCATCGTCACGCCCTTTTGTTCCTGTTCAGCAGTGCCACTATTCATCGGTTTTTTACAAACTGGCGTGCCACTGGGAGTGACCTTTTCGTTCCTGATTTCAGCACCGATGGTGAATGAAGTAGCGCTGGCGTTGTTGTTTGGAATGTTCGGTTGGAAGGTGGCGGCGCTGTATTTAGTGCTGGGTCTATCCGTAGCGATTTCTGCCGGTATGGTGATCGGTAAGCTGGGCATGGAAATATATTTAGAGGATTGGATTCGTGCCATGCAAAACACGCAATCACCGACCGTCATCGCAGATAGCAGAATAGCCTGGAGTGAGCGCGTCGAGAATGGTTTTAGCCATGTGCGCGAGATCGTCGGAAAAGTCTGGCCTTATATCATCGCTGGCATCGCCTTGGGCGCAGGTATCCATGGTTATGTGCCAGAGGATTTCATGGCGTCCATTATGGGCAAGGATGCGCCCTGGTGGTCCATTCCAGCGGCAGTGGCTCTCGGCATTCCTATGTATACCAATGCGGCGGGTATTATTCCCATCGTCGAGGCACTAATTGGCAAAGGCGCGGCTCTGGGCACGGTGCTTGCCTTCATGATGAGCGTCATCGCGCTGTCTGCCCCGGAAATGATCATTCTGCGCAAAGTGCTTAAACCAACTTTAATTGCTACCTTCGCAGGTGTAGTGGCCTTCGGCATTCTGCTGGTCGGCTATGTGTTCAATCTCGTACTGTGAACGGAGGAATCAATGGATATCAAGGTACTCGGTAGTGGTTGCGCCAACTGCAAGACCATCCTGAAGTTGATTGAAGAAGTTGCTGCTGAAAAAAATGTGACCATTACGCTTGGCAAGGTAGAAGACATTCGGGCAATCATGCACTATGGCGTCTTATCCACGCCTGGTGTAGTGATCGATGGCAAGGTGGTACATGCTGGTGGCATACCCAACCGAAGCAAGATTGCCCAATGGTTCTCTGAGGCTACAGAAATATCAGAATCTATCGCATGAAAAAATTGTAACTACCTACCTACCCCTCTTTCCTCTTGCCAAGCCACGGCCGGAATAGAGGCAGAGGTAGAGGAAAAAA
>CAUYTY010000155.1 GCA_963575655.1 Gammaproteobacteria bacterium
CCGCCATAACATTGTGTATGTCTCTGATGTGCTTGGTATGGGTATGACTCATAATGTAACACTAGAAAGTATATTGAAAAAATCGAATGCCGCTATCACTACCCATGAGCAGAAAGAAGGGATTTTAGACATGTTGGTCAAGCGGTTACGTTGGATCGGTGATTTTTTATATTCTGGTAGCAACCTATCCGATCCGTTGATCGACCTGATTAGTCACACCAACGTATTAGTAGGGGCGCCTGGTTGGATTATCGATAAAGCATGGCTCTCCCAGGATATTGTACCGTATAGCTCGCAGGGAGATCCGAGCTACGTTGGATTCGGGCGACCAGTTCCAGACTTTTCTAAAGTAGAATTGGGGATTATTCTCAAGCCGGACTTGATCCGGGCGCGTGATATTATTCCAAGTCAATACTTCTGGTACATTGCTATCTTTTCGGGGATTGGTTCTCTTCTCGCATTTATGCTCGACAAAAAATACGGGAAACAATTCTGGCGGGTCCAGAGTTTTATTCTACGCCTCGTTTTTTGGCCGCTGTTGTTGATCTCGTTAGGAAATATAGTGCTTGATGATGCGTTACGCTACGCTACTCCTGGTGTCGTAGAAAATATTTGGACTATTTATAATGTGATCAGCTGGTTTGTGCCCGCATTGTTGCTAGTAATTGCTATTGATCGCTTTATCTGGATGTCGTTGGAACGTCAAACACAGCGTAAGATTCCTGATATTGTTCGTCTCTTGACGGCAGCTATGATCTTTTTGTTTGCGCTCTTTGGGGTTGTGGCATATGTTTTCAATCAAACACTCACCAGCCTGTTAGCCACTACTGGACTAAGTGCAATGATTATTGGTCTTGCCATTAAGGCTAATATTGCAAATGTCTTCTCAGGGATCATTCTCAATATCGAAAAGCCATTTTCGATTGGTGACAAAATTATGTTTACTGTTCCCCGTTCAAAAGAAATAAAGGGGAAAGTAGTCGATATTACTTGGCGCACTACTCGGATTGAGCATGAGTTGGGTCACATTGTGAGCGTACCTAACGCCAAGATGTCTGAGACAGAAATTCACAACTTATCAATCACTAACTCCGGCTTTCTGTGCGACTTGTGGGTATATGTTGATCCGCAAGTGAACCAAGAGCAGATAATGCCTTTGCTCAAATCAGCGATTGCTGATAATCCTCATATTATGAATAGAACAGGAATACCACCATTCTCGGTTGTACTGCTCGGTATGCGAAATGTAGGAGATTCATGGCGTGCCCTCTATCGGGTGCGGATCTACGTAAAGGGAAACCCTGACGGTAAACCAGTATGCACCAAGGCCGGCGATCTATTCTGGAAACGATTACTGAAGAGTTTCCAGGAGGCGGAAATTGTCTGGAATCAACCTCCGTTATTTATTACTGACAAGCATTGCGAACATTGAATTGCTTTTTTGTGACTGCCAGGAAGCCATAGGGTGGGTCGTGACCTGGAAATATTATCTCAATTGATGTGAGATTGAGAGCGTTGCCGTGAGGAGTCTGGACGAGGCAAGAGAAAGATTAGTATCATGGTGTGTAAGAGCGGATGGTGCGAAAAGATTGGGTTTTGGACAACTGAGGATAAGTTTAGGGCTTGCGTATTGACAAAGGCAGGTTACCGAATAGCCAATAAGTTATCCTGCTGTTCTCAATAGTTTCTTGATAGGTTCTCTTTTTCGCAACTCTTTGTTATTGCAGAGAGTTTCGTTTGTCAATGCGTAAGTCCTAAAGCTTGAGTGTCTAAACTAGAGTTCTTGAGGTGTTCAACAGTGGATTACAATTGGCCAATTCATGAGTCCCCTCTAAAAAGTTGAAAACAGAAAGATTATCACTATATGTTGCGCTACTTCCTGGAAATAAGCACAATATATCGTGCTTATTTCTTTCGAAAAAATAGTTCTTCGGAGGGGATTCATCCGTTGTGCTTCAAGGTTGAGTCTGTCTTTTTTTTAGAATCCACATCGACAGATGGCTAACAAGCCCATTGAATGGTGTTGGACTTAAGTGGGTAGCTCTCAATGTCCAATGGCTCGCGGATAGATTGGTATCGCCACTACAGGGAGCATAAAAAAGTGGCCCCGCCACGCCCCGAGGATTTTGCTCAGCAGTTACAAAGCGATGCGCCTTTCCTCGATATGGTCTCTAGGTATATCACGCCAGCGGGACATATCCTTGAATGTGGCTGTGGACTGGCTCGCACGGCGATGTCAATGGCCCATCTTGGTTACCAAATCACCGCCCTAGATCACGATCCACAGATTCTGGAGCTGGCCAGGATTAGTGCTGGCTGCCTGAATTTATCCATTGATTTCTTGCAGGGTGATTTTCTCAGGCTCGACGAGTTTCTGATGGGGAAGCTGTTCGATGGCGTTTCGCACCAGGGTGTCCTCGAGCATTACGAGCCTTCGGAAATCATAGCAACCGTTGCCCAGCAATTACGTGTCTCGCCGGTTGTGATCTGCTCGGTGCCGATTAAATCCCCTTTCAATCTAAAATACTTTCAGGATAATCTATACCGTAATCTCTGGCCTGAAACCGTATGGTGGAATATATTGCAACGAGAATTTTATGTGGCGGAGGCGATTGTCGTGAGTCAGCGTACCGACAATCTGATTCTAGCCATTAAGAAATCCTTGTGCTAATCCAGTGATGTCAAGTTTGTCCAAAGTCCGATTACTGATTTTCCATTCTGCGCATGGCAATTTTTGTAATCTGGCTTTTAAATGAGCGAACTGTGGGTTATGACGCACGGTAAGAGTAGCCATTACGGCCTTTAACACATCCGGTGGAACGTTGGAATAAGTCCACACAGTCTTGTGCCACGGCCAATAGAGTGTGACGAAGGGCGATTGGTAAGGTTTGCCACAATTTCCTGGCTCGCCAACTCCTCGAGGCGTTGGCTTCGAGCGGTCCGCTATTTCGTATTAGAATAATTGTCTGGTAATAACATTGGTTGAATTGTGTTGTGAACATAATGGTTTCATGGGGATGTGATAATTTGCGACCTCCCCCCTTGGCGTGCGATGATTCCCTGTGTCTGCTGGTGGGGTGGAGTTGTCGTATAACTTATTGAATTATCGGAATCCCTTCCGTCGATCCGGTAAGTTTGAGATTCAACCAGCCTGCCGAGAGGCAGCTGACAGAAGGTAAAGCGCAAGCAAGTCACCCTGGAATGCCCCGCTGTTCCAGGCCCCGACGATGAAGGGAAATAATGGTCGAGATGGTGCAAGACCTAATCTTTGTCTGAACGACCTTTCTGCATTGTTCTCGTGCCTTTTGCTCTGCTACGCACTCAGGCTGGGGGTGTTGTCACACTCTGGGTGTGCCTCTTCGCGGTTACCACACAAATATCTCAATGCCCGCATATTTCATGTGTGAGGAGTGTCGTATTTATGACCGTCAGTCTTGCTCCTACCGGTGCTATTGGAACCTTCACCGGTACTGTGGAGCGTTTGAAGGGAGACCGTATCCTCGGTCGGGCTTCCTATCGAGCCTTGGCTCGGATGTTGCCCTATACCGTTGAGCGTTCACTGGATTCTGGCGCAACCCTCTACCGAGCTGGTAATCCAGCCCGAGATCTGTTCCTGTTGTTGGAAGGTGAAGTTGATTTGGTAAGTCGTTCTGGTCATCGCCTCGCCCCTTCTGAAGGGTGGATTGGGCAGGAAGCAGCGACTGATGTCCCACATTATTTCAGCGACGCGGTAGCCCGTGGTCCGGCCCGCGTTCTGGCTATTTCCCGAGCAGGGTTGCGCGCCTTGTTGGCAGCGAACCCGGAATTGAAGGGAGAATTCTATATCTCGCTGATGGAATCGCTGGGCGGAGGATTGCTCCACGAGAAAGTGACGCATCCCACCCACTCTCTGAAGATAGCGACCGATGGTTGGTCTGCATTATTAGGCTGGTTGCTCGCTATTATTTTACCAGCTCTAATCCTGTTCTTTGGTCCTGATTGGGAATTGCCACGCAATACGGTCTATTTCCTGGCAATATTTGTAACGACGTTAGTGATGTGGGTCTTTAGTCTCACTGACGAGTATATTCCGGGGATCTTCGCGGTGCTGACGACGCTTGCCATGGAATTAGTACCGACCAATGTAGCTTTGGCTGGTCTGGCCTCGGAGGGATTCATATTAGCGATGAGCGTACTCGGTTTGGCTGCGGTAATGGTCAACTCTGGGCTGGGTTACCGAGTATTATTGCTACTCCTTCTTAAACTTCCCGACCGACCGTTCTGGCATAATACGGGATTATTGATTACCGGTTTTCTGCTGACCCCGCTGGTTCCCTCCATTAATGGCCGGGTGGCGCTGATTACACCCCTAATGAGGGACATGATGGAGGTGCTGCGTTGCCTTCCCAGAGGAATGAGCGCGACGGCGTTGGCAGTATCTACTTTTAGTGGGGCCAGTTTGTTGTCAGCAGTATTCTTGAGTAGTAAATCCGTCAACTTTGTGATCTTTGGACTGCTATCTCCTCAGGTTCAAGATCAATTCGATTGGATCCAGTGGACACATGCTGCAGCGGCGGTGGGTGTATTCGTGGTCATTTCCCACTTAGTGGTGGCCACCATTATGTTTCGTGCCAATGAACATTCGAGCCTATCCAAGGAACGTATTGCCGCTCAGCTTGCCTTGTTGGGTGACCTACACCGCCGCGAGTGGGCTGCAATCTTCGGGATCTTGTTGTTTATACTTGCAGTTCTGACGACAAGCGTGCATAAGATCCAGCCCGCCTGGGCGGGACTCGCTGTCCTCTATGGTCTACTGGTATTTGGTATGCTCGGCAAGAGTGAATTTCGCAAGGAGATCGACTGGCCATTTTTAATCTACCTGGGGGGTATCGTCAGCATTACCAGTACGCTCCACTATCTTAATCTGGACAATGTCTTTGCGCAGAATTTTCTCTGGTTGGGAGATTATATGCGCGTTGATTTTGGATTGTTTCTGATGCTGTTGGCGGTGGTGGTATTCGCTATCCGCCTGGTGGTTCCGATCAGCGCCACGATTGTGATCATGGCCACGATATTGATGCCGATTGCTGAGAATGCAGGGGTCAATCCCTGGTTGGTGGGTTTCTCTACCCTGGTCCTTGGGGAAATGTGGTTTATGCCTTACCAGTGCTCCTACTATATCCAGTTACGTGAATTGACGCGTGGGGCCGAATTTTACGACGAAAAATCCTTCCTGCGCCTTAATACTATCTCCAATTTTCTCAAGTTGGGTGCTTTGTACGCCTCGATCCCCTATTGGCAGATGCTAGGATTGCTATGAGACGGTTGCTATCAGTACCTGTCCTGGTTATTTTCTTTCTCACCGCAATGATTGTGGTTGTTGTTAATTTCAACCTCCACAAGCCGCGTTTGCTGATACTCCAAAGCTACAACCGAGATTATTCCTGGACGCGTGATGTAGATACTGGCATCCGACGTATCCTGGATAGCAAGCGTCATTATGCATTGCGTTGGTTTTATATGGATACGAAGCGTCATCCCTGGCCAGAATACCGCAAGTCGATTGGTCAAAGTGCGCGTCGGCTGATTGATCAGTGGCAGCCGGACGTAGTAGTGGCGGTGGATGATGATGCCCAGGAATACGTGATGAAGTATTACGTTGATCATCCGCGCATTCGCATCGTCTTTGCCGGGGTGAATGGCGAGATAACACCCTATGGCTATGACCAGGCATCCAACGTTACCGGTATCCTGGAGCGTAAAGAGTTGCAAGCGGTAAAAGAGGCGCTCCTGAGCATGACCTTGCCCCGCCGGGCGGGCGCCAAACCGGGGATGCGGACAGAATCCAGCCATCGAGACCGTGCCAAAGCGGTACGGAGTGGTGAGGTGATGAGCACCGCTGAACGATCCCCCCTCTCTTGTGCGGGGGCTGGGGATTCCTGCTGGCTAAAACTCTTTCCACGCTGGCAGGCGACCGCTCAACCGGGAATAGCAGAGTTGTCGCGCAACGAAGATGCTCTGGTACGTGCCTTCGATTGGAGTCCGGTTCGGTTGGCAAAGCTTCCGCAGGCAAATATCTCCTTCCGATGGCAGGTTGCCGGGCAGGAGACATTGAGTCGTAGCGAACCGAGTGTCCCCAGTGTCCCTAATGCCCCTTCGGGACCAGCCCCTAGCCGTGTCAACCCCGCCTCTGCTTCGGTAGAGGTTCGGGTTATCCACTTGGGTGACATCTCGGAATCAGTGCGCAGCGACGAGGTCTTCATCCGTGCCTTCGATTGGAGCCCGATCCGTTTAGTGGAATCCCGCCTGGTGCAAACCTTCCCCGAGTGGCAGGCTGCGGTCGAGGGGGCAGCGAGCCGCGCGGATTTTATCCTTACCACCAATTATCGCAAACTTGCCCGGTCGGCAACGGACCGTACGCTTATCCCGCCTGCTGAAGTGGTTCATTGGACTTTGGCACACAGCCCGGTTCCGGTGTTCGGCACCAATGGTTTCTTCGTGGAAGACGGGGGGAACTTTGCCATCGGTACCTCGCCCTTTGAGCAAGGGGAGGTAGCGGCCAGGATGGCGGTAGGCATCATCGAGCGTGGGATTACCCCACGAGCTATCCCGGTGGTATCTACTCGAGAATTCGTCGTCTTCATGCGGGGAGGTAAGATGCAGGAAGTAGGCATATACCTTCCGCGTCTTTACGAATCGTTTGCTCGAGCTACCAATAACTACTTCGACTAGGTGAATAACCCTGTGTTAGAGTACACTCACCCATCCGCTCCGCCATCCCCGTGAAGGCGAGCGGGCTGCTTGTATATCACAACCTGATGAGGATCATAATCATGCGTACCATGTTAAAAGTGCTGATGTCTGCCCTGGTATTGACGCTGGGTATGGTTTCACTATCCGCAACTGCGGCAACGGGATCGGTATCTGCCGAGGGTTTTTATAAGGCAACCACCAGCCAAGAGGCCGTGGGCGGCCAGTTTCAATCGGTTGCCCTCAACCGCAGTGATATTGAACACCTTTCTCTGGCTCAGGCAGCGTCGATCATTGGTGGGGCCATTGTGGGTGGCTCCGTCGTTGACGTTGTGCTCGACGGAACGGTATTCACCATCATTGGTGTCATTGTCGGCGCCACACTCGGTAACGAGTGGTACGAACGGGGTATGTGGCCGTTCTGAGTGAATTGACAATGCCATATTGTCAATTTGTGAAATTGCGCTACTGAAACGGAAGCGTAGGGTGCATACGTGATAATAAATGGTATCCATCCTGCCTTCCTTTCGATATGCCGGTTAACCTAACGGGCATAGTGATGTCACCAGTATGGCATTGTCGGGAGAGGAGATATTCTAACGGGCTTCACAGGGGATCTCGTCTACCATCAATCGCATGGAAAAACAGCGTAAAGGTGGCGGAGACACTGAACAAGTAATTCCCCGGCATAACTGAACACGGGGTTTCTAGTGAAGGCGCTAGATTAGTTAGGTTGAGAAGCGTTTTGTCTGTAACCAATCCGTATCTTTGCTTCTGTTCTTAGTCGTTCCGCATTAATCCTTTTCTGTCCGGAGAAACTAATGAGCGAAAACATCCAGTCCATTCTCGTTGAGGATCGTTTGTTCTCACCGGCACCGGAATTTTCCAACCGTGCGCGCATCAGCAGTCGTGCCGCATTGGATGATTTACACGCCAAGACGGAAGCAGACCATGCCGGTTTTTGGGGGGAGTTGGCGAATCAAGAAATTACGTGGCACAAGCCATTTAGTGTGACACTTGATGAATCGCGGCCACCATTTTTCAAATGGTTTGTCGATGGAGAGATCAACGTCTCCTACAACTGTATTGACCGCCATCTAGATCGCTTTGCTGACCGTCCCGCCATTCTCTTCGAGGGTGAGAAGGGTGATAGCCGTACCCTGACCTACCGCGACCTCCACACTGAAGTCTCTCGCTTTGCCAACGCGCTGAAAGCTCAGGGGGTTACCCAGGGTGATCGGGTGGTGATCTACATGCCCATGATCCCGGAAGCGGTGATTGCCATGCAGGCATGTGCGCGGATTGGCGCCATCCATTCCGTGGTCTTCGGTGGCTTCTCGGCCGAGTCGCTCAAGGACCGTATTGAGGACGCGCGAGCCAAGCTCGTGGTTACCGCAGATGGTGGCAACCGCGGAGGTAAACCCATCCCCCTTAAAACGGCCGTAGATAAGGCTCTGTCCGGGGGCTGTCCCACGATTGAGCGGGTTATCGTCTACAACCGCTGCAACCTGCAACCTTCGATGAAGGAAGGTCGTGACTTGTGGTGGGATGATGCCTGCAGCGGGGTCTCTGATGTCTGTGACCCAGTTTGGGTGAATGCCGAACACCCACTGTTTTTGCTTTATACCTCGGGTTCTACCGGAAAACCTAAGGGTATTCAGCACTCTAGCGCGGGGTATTTACTTCATTCGATTATGACGATGAAGTGGGTATTTGACCTGCGCAGTGATGATGTCTTTTGGTGTACCGCTGATGTGGGTTGGATCACCGGCCACAGCTACGTTGCCTACGGCCCGCTCGCCTGTGGTGCTACCCAGGTGATCTACGAAGGTGTTCCCACCGTACCTGATACCGGTCGCTTCTGGGCCAATGTGCAACGGCACAAGGTCAGCATCTTCTATACCGCCCCCACTGCGATTCGTGCATTGATGAAGTTTGGTGATGCTGTTCCCGCGCGTTACGACCTTTCTAGCTTGCGCCTGTTGGGTACCGTCGGTGAGCCGATCAATCCTGAGGCTTGGATCTGGTACTACAACATCATTGGCCGGGAACGTTGCCCAATCGTCGATACCTGGTGGCAGACCGAGACCGGTGGTCATATGATTGCCCCGGTACCCGGCGCGGTCGCCCTCAAACCCGGTTCCTGTACCATTCCGCTGCCGGGCATCGTCGCCGATGTGGTGGACGAGGCTGGTGATCCCATTACCACCCCTGACGCTGGCGGCTACCTAGTTATCAAGAAACCTTGGCCTGGAATGCTGCGTACCATCTGGGGTGACGATGATCGCTACGTTCGGACCTATTGGGGCAAGTTCGGCAATCGGTACTACCTGGCTGGCGACAGCGCCCGCCGCGACAAGGACGGGTATTTTTGGATCATGGGTCGCATCGATGACGTACTGAATGTCTCCGGTCACCGCCTGGGCACCATGGAGGTTGAATCTGCCCTGGTAGCCCACCCGCGAGTGGCCGAAGCTGCTGTGGTTGGTCGCCCCGATCCGATCAAGGGCGAGGCAATCTTTGCCTACGTGGTGCTGCGGGGTGAGCGTCCACCAGGGGGGGGGTAGACCTGGCGTTGACCAAGGAGTTACGCGAGTGGGTATCAGAACAGATTGGACCTATCGCTAAACCCGACGATATCCGCTACGCCGACAATCTGCCTAAGACCCGCTCCGGTAAGATTATGCGTCGTCTATTGCGTACCATCGCCGCAGGTCAAGACATCACCCAGGACACCTCCACCCTAGAGAATCCGGCCATCCTGGCTCAGCTCAAAGGCGAGGTATAAATCTCAGGAAGCATCCTATTTAGCCCCCCAATGCCCTCTTTCTTACGACCCGAGGGGGCTGCGGGGGGCTAAATTATTCTCAAACACAGAGTTCCGTGTCAGTAAATAACTCAAGTTGCTACCTGTGGCTCAATTCAATCGTTATTCCGGCAATCCTCGTCGGAATAACGACCTGATGGCTTGTAGATCGCAATTAAACACAAGGTAGTTGTTTATCTCCTCCCAATGGGAGGGGCAGCGAGTGGGCGATCAAGAATAAAATGCAACCGCTAGTCTGTTAGGTTGGATGAGCAATTTTCTGATCGTCCTTTCGTCAACTTCCTTCCGTTGTTCCGTTGGGAGGGAGCAGCATGGGGCTTCGTCTGTTAACGGTAGTAAATAGTCGTAAAATTGCCGCACTGTTTTCTCCCCCTCTCAATCGGAGGGGGGGGCGCTCAAAAATTCGCGCACAGTAACATTTAATCTTGTTGGTAGCCTGAGGTGTTCGATCAGGTACTAATTAACCCCAAACCTGACTTCATAGGGCCTTCTTGTGAAGTCTATGAGAAGAATATTATGAGCACACGAAAGAAGGTAACGATTGTTGGTGGTGGTCAGACCGGCGGCATGATCGCCTACCAACTCGCAGTTAAGAATATTTGCGACATCGTGATTAAGGATGTCCCGGCTTTTGCTCAACACTATGGTAAAGCCCTCGATATCACGCAATGTGCCTCTTTTTCAGGTTTTGAAACGGTCATTAGCGCAACAGTAGAATGGGAGGCGACTAAGAATTCAGATGTGGTCGTAATTACCTCTGGTGCCCCACGTACCCCTGGTATGTCGCGTGAGGACCTGTTGAAAGGCAATGCCGAGATTGTCGGGGAGATGGCCAGAAATGTTGCACAGCAATCACCCAACGCGGTGATCATCGTATTTTCTAATCCAATGGATGTGATGTGTCATGTCGCGATTCGTGAATCTGGTTTTCCTCGGGAACGTGTTTTGGGCCAAGGTGGAATGCTTGATAGTGAACGATTTCGGACCTTTCTAGCGCTAGAACTTGGAGTGTCACAACGCGATGTTCATGGCTATGTTTTAGGGGGCCATACCGACACGACTATGGTTCCTATTACGAGTCGAGCCTGTGTAGGGGGGCTTCCGGTATCTAGCCTAATCAAGAGCGAACGCCTTGCGGAAATTGTGACCCGCACGATGAAAGGCGGTGCCGAGATTGTGCAACTCTACAAGAATGGATCGGCCTTTTTTGCCCCATCGGTAGCGGCCGCAACTATGGTGGAGGCTATCCTCCTGGATGAGAAGCGTATGCTTCCCTGCGCCGTCCTCCTGAAGGGAGAATATGGTATAGACGATGTATTCTGCGGCACCATGGTTAAATTTGGTGCGGGTGGTGCGGAACAAATCTACGAGGTTCCTGTTGACCCCAGCGAATTGAAACAGATCCGCACTGCGGCGCAGACCACCAGTAGTCTATTTAAATTGGTTAGTTAAAAGAATAATGATCTGGTGGGAGCTTATTAGCCACGGAAAGGAAGAGGGGCACGTAGTGAATAAGTGGTAGCACGGGCTGCGTCTGCAAGCCAGCAAATCGAAAGTACGAGGTAATTAACAATGCGTGAAATCCACGTCGACACCATCAAGGCCAAGGTCGCCGAACTCTGCATCGAGGCAACTCATAATCTGCCTGAGGATGTGCGTGCTGGTCTGCGTTTGGCCGAGGCGACGGAAAAAGGACCTCTTGCCAAGCAAATTCTCGCCGAACTGATCGAGAATTTTGATATCGCTGAGCGTCAAATGGTACCGCTCTGTCAGGATACCGGGACGACCGTCGTTTTCGTAGAATTGGGACAAGAGGTACATATTGTCGGAGGGACCCTCGAGGCAGCGATCCACGAAGGAGTGGGGCGCGGTTATACGGAAGGTTTCCTGCGGGCCTCGATTGTCGACCATCCGTTTAGTACTCGCCAGAACACCAAGAACAATACGCCTGCGGTGATCCATTATGAGGTGGTCGCCGGAGACGAATTGCATCTAAAAGTTCTGCCCAAGGGAGCTGGCTGTGAAAATATGAGCCGTTTTGCCAATTTCCTTCCGCGTACCGGGAGGGGTGCCATCATTGATTTCGTGCTACGTACTGTTGAAGAATCCGGTGGTAATCCTTGTCCACCGTTGGTAATTGGGGTTGGTATTGGTGGTACGGCTGAATACGCGATGGCGTTGGCTAAAAAAGCGATCGCTCGCGGTGTAGGAACCCACAATTCGGATCCAGAGGTTGCGGCACTCGAGGACGAGATGCGTACCAAGGTGAATGCTTTAGGCGTTGGACCTCAAGCAGTGGGTGGGACCAATACTGCTCTAACCGTGAATGTGATTACTCACCCAACCCATATTGCTTCGCTACCTGTGGGCATTAATATTCAGTGTCATAGTGCTCGCTTTAAGGAAGCAACACTGTAACGATTTTGCGTTGCCCCCAGGTTTTGCACTCAGCAAAATCAACGGGAAACTTTCCCTGTGAATTTTCAAAGCCTGAGAGGTAGTCATGGCTGTAGAACGCATTAGTGACTTGGAGGTGCGGCTTACTCCGCCGATTACGGATGAAGATGTCCGCCAACTCAAGATTGGTGACCATGTTTTAATCACGGGGGTTATCTATACCGCTCGTGACGCTGCCCATAAGCGTATGGTCGATACCCTGGATGCGGGAGGTACTTTGCCCATCGATGTTCGTGGCCAAGTGATCTATTACGTTGGCCCCACGCCGCCCCGGCCAGGTCGGGTAAGTGGTTCTGTCGGTCCCACAACCTCGATGCGCATGGACCCCTTTACGCCGCGAATGCTCGCAGCAGGGATGAAGGTGTGTATGGGCAAAGG
Organism: Gammaproteobacteria bacterium; assembly: GCA_963575655.1. Lineage (NCBI taxonomy): Bacteria > Pseudomonadati > Pseudomonadota > Gammaproteobacteria > Gammaproteobacteria bacterium. The sequence continues at coordinate 12,392 of CAUYTY010000155.1, forward strand.
CAATCGTGGCAGTGAGGTTCGCCAAGCCCTTGAGAAGCACACTGGGGTCTACCTCATGGCTGTTGGTGGAGGTGGGGCCATGCTCTCGCGATTCATCAAGAGTATTGAGGTAGTTGCCTACGAAGATCTCGGAACCGAATCCATTAAGAAGATGGTCGTCGAGAATTTTCCAGCGGTTGTTATGGACGACTGCATGGGACGCGACCTTCTCACCGAGGGTCGTAAACAATATCGCGATCTATCCAAGCTGGGTGGCTATGTCCCGAGTGAGAAGATCGTAATTGCGGCAGGTTAGAAAAAAGGGGGCAAGTCTAGCAAAGTAGTATCGTCTCCGTTACTTTGCTAGACCTGACCCTTCTTGTGCTACCGGAATATCGAATAGGTGGTGACCTGAGTTATACGTTATCGCGCGATTGAGTCGGGTGTATTGGCAGGGGGTTCGTTTGGGACTATCCCGATATTCTTTCCTTCCATATTTACCGAGGACGATGGTTCTACTTTTGGATCATCCCAGGGGCCGCGTAAGGTGTAATGGGCTTGGGTAATACGATCAATGTTAGGTTGAAGCAAGTGTTGCGTTAGGAGAAGAGCTGCCCCGATTCCAACGCTGCCTGCCGCTAAAGCCCCCGCTAGAGGTAAAGTTACTCCGGTGCTGGGTGTAACTGTGACTTTCTGGTCATAGTCTCGTGCGGATAATCCGATGCGTCCCTCTATCTTGATGTCTGCGGCTGGACCTTGAAGGCCGAGATTGTTGCTGTGGGCATTGCCGTGTTCAATCTCAAAATCTCCTTGAATGCGATCAAAGGCCAATCCTTTAAGGAAGACATCGCTGAAATCCAAGGCCAATCGTCGGGGCAGGGCCTGAAGGCTGAGTAGTCCAAATATCCGCCCAGTTCTTCCTGGGCTTACCTGAAGCAAGCGCCCATTTTCCACTTCGACCGTTAGGGTACCGTTCAGATTCTTGGTGGCGAAGGCATGGGGCGGGCCACTCCATTCGGTGTGGAGTAGGCCCTTCTTTAGTTTTCCCCCCTCTAACGCTCCTGCGTAACCAAGGGCATTCAGAGTGCTACCCAGATCATCCGTCTTAAAATTCAAATCGAGAGAGGAAAATTGTCCCTCGAAGGAATCACTTGTGTGAGAAGCCTTCTGCAGGTTGTTAGCAGCGGTGGAAATCGTGTGCCAATAGCCTTTCCCATCGATCTGAAGCGTAGAGGTACGCAGTTGTAAATTCTGTACGGTGAGCCCTATGGGGTCTGGATAGGTGTCTATCTTCAGGCTTCCCAGGGCGAGATCTTCACCTTTCTGATTCTCTGTAGCAGGGAACGACTGATTATTTTGGCCTCTTTTTTCATTGACCGGTATCATGGGTATGAGGTTAAGGTGTAAATCGGCACAACGTAGATGCAGGGGGGGCAGGTGACGGGGGTCGATGGTAGTTTGAGATTCCCTTTTATCCTCCTCATTCGACGAAGCAGTTTCTTTCTCGCTCAGAATAAGCCGATCCAGGTTTAGATTGAGACCATCCTCTGACCAAGACCAACGACCAACGGTTTCGCGGGCACTAAAACGTGCCTCCCAGCCCTTCTTTTCCCGGTTTGCGAAGAGTTCAACGCCGTGGAAGTGTTGCTTGCCGACCTGTAGATTTCCGACCTGGGCATCCAATCCGATCCTTATTTCTTCTCGTAGTGGAGTAGGCCCAGAAGAGGCAATCACACTGCCATCTCCCTGCGTAAAATCGGCTGCCAAACCCAACCAATCATCTAGCACCATTTCTGCCAGGTCGGTACGCAGATGAAAAAGACCCGGTGTTACCGGTAGGGTCGCCAAGTCTTTTCCAAACTGGACCTCGCCTCGTATTAGGTGTCCATCGGCCTCCAATTCCATGACGGTATTTGCCAGCGTCCCATAAGCAATCTTGACCTCCCGTTGGGCCTTGCCAGCAAGGACCGTCTCGATCAGCAGTGCCCGAGTTTGATTGGCAGGTTTATCGAAAGGGGAGGGCAGATCCAACGCTAGGCCCTGGAGGTTTGATTCTAGGTGGATCAATGGCGCAAGTTTCTCTCCCGGTGGAACCTCGGGCAGGGTAACGGTTGATTGCCATGTCGTGCGGCCTTGCAAGCGTTTTAGCAGAGGGGGGGGGAGATATGTTTGTAGGTCGTTGGGTTCTAGTTTTCCCTGAACCTCGATTATGGTAGTTGGCTGACCTTTTATAACCCGAGATTGGAGGGCTAATTCTACGGGGAGACCAAGAATTCGGCCGGTAATCCCGTGGCCACGGATTCCCTCTACGGAGAATTCCAAGGTACCAGAGGCGGCATTTACTGCCACCTCGGGGTCACGCCAACGGAGATCGGCCCCGTTAATCAGATCTAAGTGGCCCGCGACGTGGGTAATCTCGGCGGGTTTGGTGTGCATGTCTAATTCTATGGTCAAGGCCATTGTCCCCTGTCCCTCCAAGGTGGCCACATATTGGCCGTAACGGTGGGTGAGGGGGGTATCTCGAATCAGTCGGGGGATATCTGCCATTGGTCCACGTACTAGACCACGTACTTTCAATAAGGGAGGTTCCTGGTCTAGATCCGAGATAACTACGGTTGTGTCTTCGAGGGTACTATCCAATATACGCCCGGTTCGTGCCCGGATCTCCATTGCTCGGCCGTGAAAGGCAAGATGGGTATCTAGTGCATGGATGACTGGCCATTCGGGGTGATAATTCAGTTCTCCACCGGTTACCTGACAATTCACCGTGAAGCGACCTTCGCCATGGTCAAAGGGAAAGTCTGCAAGGTTTCCATGAAATTGAATAGTACCTCGAGTGATCTTCCCTCCGAGAATGGAACGATCGAGCCAGGCAACCGCAGGATTAGGCATGATACGACGCGGTAGATAGGCCGAGACTTGGCTACCATCGGCGCGTAGTAATCGGGCATCCAGGTCCAGACGTGGAGATCTATCAATACCTTGGGTGGGGATGAATAAGGCGCCACTCGCCTCCAGGGCAATCGCTGGCGTAGCGAAGGTCAATTTTGGAATATCCAGGCGCCAACCCGTAGTATCGAGTCGAAAGGCTACTGCTCCCGCTAGCCGATTTACTATCCAAGGCCCGCCAAATAGATGCGCCAGATAGAGTTTTCCGTGTTGTTCATCGAAATCAATGGTACCTACGCCCTTGGCGATCTTGATCTCACCAGATAGACCCTCCACCCCAGGGATACCCTGCCAGGGGCGGAGCACTAATCCTGTAAAATTCGCCTGGACCTCTAATCGATTCCAAAATTCTAGATCGGAAAGTTCAGAGGATTTTTCTTCTGAGTAGGAAGAAACGATTTCCTGATCCCCCTGCGGAATTTCAGGTGGACTCTCCAACAGATCTTTGGGCGGATCCTGGGAATTGTTGGGAACATTTGTGCTCGGAAGTGGGAGACGTAATTGCAGTGTCTCTAATTCTCCCCGTGGGGCGAGCGCGGTCACGGCGGATGTTATCTTCTCCGGGAGAAGGCCATTAATACTGGAGAGTGATGCCAATTCTGTTAGAGTCAATCCTTGGGCACGTATCTGTAGATCTCGTGTTTCTGACGGATCGTTCAGGCGAATCTGGAGGGTAGCGCCAGGTGAGGGAGAATCTAGTCGGCGTAGCCCGGCGAGGTCCAATTGCCAGCCGGTTGCCTTTTGCACCCACGAAAAACCTTCTATGGCTAATGCTAGATCACGGGGACCCTGAGCAATATCACCGGTTTGTATTAATAGTCGATCGATGCTTCCTTCCAAGCGGGAGAGACCGGATTGATCCAAGGTTCCCCACAATCGCAGGTCCGCCATTCCATCAATTACCATTTCAGGGCGTAGTCGATGTACCAGGGGGGCGAGGTGTAATTTCTTCGTCCCCAGATACCATTCCAATACCCAATCGTCTGAATTAGTGTTATCGTTGATGGTATTTAGCACTAAGTGGACGGTTTCGCCCCAGAGGGCGGATAGACGCAGATCGGCGTCTCCTTGAAGGTGTTTACCGTCGCTACTCAGGCGGGCGTTACCGGTGAGGCAGCCTTGAATCTTTCGATCTTCCAGGCAGACCTGGGCATCATGTAGCGTAATTTGACTTTGTCCTAATTGCCACAAGCCCGGACTGTCAAATGCCCACGCTTTTGGGTCAGCCTCCAATCCAGAGGGAAGCATCAGCCGTGGATGGACCAGGGACAACTCGGCGGGTACGAGACGGAATTGATGCAGTGAAGCGCTGAGGTCGAGGATAAGATCCACAGCCTCGATCTCGGTACTACCATATCTCACCCCGCCAGCGATACTCACCCCTCGTAGTCGGAGTATCGGCCACAGTCCTTGCCATTCTGCCTCCAGCCCGCTGATGCGTACCTCCTGCCCTAGGGCGGTACTAGCCCAGGCCGCAATTTCCTCCCGGTAACCGTGAGCCATTGGCAATAATAGCCGCGCCAGACTTAATACGAGTGCCGTACCAATGACGGTGATCGCGAACATCGACCAAGATATCGACCAAAGGAAGCGCAGCAAACGGGACATATTGGAGGGAGATGGCTTTGTCATAGTTTTGCGATTACTGGACTATTCCAGCGGGGAATACCAGAATCCAGATATGCAGGGGTGGTAATAACCGACGGAATGATGATAAAACACTTAGTCCCAAGTATAACGATACCCACCTCGGAATGTCCCCTGTTATGGATCTATCTCCGGTTTGGCTTACCCTGCGTCTAGCGAGCTTAAGCACCATACTGCTCTTGCTCTTGGGTTCCCCCATCGCCTGGTGGTTGGCACATACTCGTTCGTATTGGAAAATCCCACTGGCTACGTTGGTCGCTTTGCCGCTGGTATTACCGCCTACGGTGCTAGGGTTCTATCTGCTCCTATTGTTGGGTCCTCACGGTCCGATAGGCGTACTGACAAAGACACTGGGATTGGGAACATTACCATTTACCTTTTCCGGTCTGGTGGTGGCGTCGGTTCTTTATTCTCTGCCTTTTGTAGTTCAACCCCTTCAAAATGCCTTCGAGGCAATTGGTGAGCGACCCTTAGAGGTGGCGGCGACTTTGCGTGCGGGTCCCTGGGACCGGTTTTTGACGATAGAGCTACCACTGGCCCGACCTGGATTTCTGACCGCTGCAGTATTGGGATTTACGCATACCGTGGGAGAATTTGGTGTGGTTTTAATGATTGGCGGTAACATTCCAGGACAAACTCGGGTCTTATCGGTGGCTATCTACGATCACGTCGAGGCATTGGAATACGAGCAGGCCCATTGGTTGGCGGGAGGGTTAGTGGTGTTTGCGTTCGTGGTCTTGTCGGTGCTCTATCGCACAAGACGAGGGCAGCTATGAAATGACTACCAATTGGTATTCAAACCTTTCGTGCTATTCGAGAGGAGGGATACTGCGGATTCAACCTTGAAGTGCAATGGACGAATTAGCTAATTGTAAAGATAATTCAAGTTGCTACCTGCCCGAGATAGTATAAATTCACGTAGGTTGGGTTGGCATAAGGGAGCCCAACCTAGGTAATCGACACCATCCCGGACGGATAGGTAGCAACTTGAGTTAGATAGCAATCCACATTAGTCTTACGCCCGCTCCATAGGTCGAGTAGTTTCCTGCCCCGAAATGCGGCGGAGACTGATTACTCCACGTAGCTCATTGATACGTGCCAGGAGTCGAGACACCTGATCGATGTGGTAGACCTCCACAGTCAAACGCATATCGGCGACTTGTTTCTTCTTGTTGGTTTGAGTATCTACTGCCAGAATATTGATCCCATCATCCGCCATTAATCCACTTACGTCTCGTAATAGGCCAGGACGGTCATTGGCCACGATTTGGATCTGCACCGGCCAGGTATCTGCGGTATTTGCGGTCCATGAGGCATCCAACAATTTGGCGCGCGTCTCTGCGGTTCGCCCTAGAACATTGGTGCAATCGGCACGGTGGATACTGATTCCGTTATTTTGGGTGACTTGGCCAACAATTGGATCTCCTGGATTGGGCCGGCAGCACTGTGCAAAGTGGGTAACGAGATTACCTACCCCTTGCACACGGATACGAGTGGGGGCCTCAGAATTCTTTACAGGACGTGGTCGTTCCGATGGTAATGGAGTAGCTGCAGCTTTACGACGTTGTGCTAGAAGATGTTCTAGGGCATTGCTTATCTGGGATTGTGCAACATCTCCCCGACCCAGGGCAGCCATTAGATCCTCGGGGCGGTTATAACGCAGCCGTTTCGCTAACACCTCTAGGTCTGTTTTCGATAAACCCAAGCGCACCAATTCACGATCCAGCAAGATACGACCTTGCTCTACATCATCTTCATGGTGCTCCTGTCGGAACCAATGGCGCACTTTCTCCCGGGCACGATTGGTATGTAGGTAACCGGTGGTGGGATTGAGCCAATCACGGCTTGGCTCCCCCCTTTTTGCGGTGAGGATCTCAATCTGTTCACCGTTGCGGAGTTGGTAGGAGAGCGGGACGATATGCCCATCCACCTTGGCACCACGACAGCGGTGGCCGACCTCGGAATGGACGTGATAGGCAAAATCGAGTGGTGTTGCCCCCCGTGGAAGGTCGATTACCTGGCCTTTGGGGGTGAAGACGTGAATCTCCTCGTGTTGCAATGTCTGGCGGAATCGTTCCATAAATTCGCCAGGGTCTGCGGTTTCATCCAATGCCAGAAATTGGCGCAACCATTGGAGGCGGTGATCGTAATCGGCATCGCTCCGTCCCCCCTCTTTGTATCGCCAATGGGCTGCGACCCCTAATTCGGCATGACGATGCATATCGTAAGAACGAATCTGAACCTCTACGATCTTGTCATCGGGACCCACCACCGCAGTATGCAAAGATTGGTAAAAGTTATTCTTGGGTTTGGCAATGTAATCATCAAATTCTCCGGAGATTGGCATCCACAGGCCATGAATCACCCCCAGGGAGGTGTAACAATCACTTAGACTATTGACCAAGATACGCACGGCCCGCACATCATAGATGCGATCAAAGTCAACCGCCTTTTTCCGCATTTTGCGCCAAATACTATAGATGTGTTTAGCTCGACCACTCACCTCGGCGTGAATATCAATGGCAGCGAGACGTTCCCGAAGGATTGCCATTACTTGTTGGAGATAGTTTTCCCGATCGAGACGGCGCTCATCCAGCAAGGCGGCAATGCGTTGGTAGATTGCCGGTTCTAGATAACGGAAAGATAAGTCTTCCAATTCCCACTTGAGTCGCCCCATCCCTAGGCGATTCGCCAGCGGGGCGTAGAGGTCCATCGCCTCTGTGGCGATACGTCGCCGTTCCGGCTCTGGAGATTTTTTTGCACTGCGCAGATCATGAGTCCGTTCCGCAAGTTTGATCAGCAATACGCGCATATCCTCATCAATGGATAGCAATAGTTTACGCAATCCTTCGTGGTCTTCAGGACGACTTTGACAACTGCGTCGACGCATTACGATATCGATGCGCTGAACACCTTCCACCAAGCGAGCAATACCCGTCCCAAATTCTGCGGCAAGGTTAACCTCTTTGTTGACCACTTCTGGAACATCATGAAGCACGGCTGCGGCCAAGGTTTGAACATCTAGGCGTAATCCCGATAGAATGTGGGCGACCTCTAGGGCGTGTTCTAGATAGGTTTCTCCACTTGGACGACGAACGGTACCGTAGAGTTGTTCCGCCCAAATGCAAGCGCGGCGCAACAAACCAAAATCAACCCCCGGCCGCTCCTGGACTAGATTGTCTAGCCATGCGGTGTAGTTGGTAACAGGATTAGGTGAGGAAGTAACCGCGACCATCAATAATTTCCTGCAAAATAAAATAATAACACTTACCTTGGGAAATCGATAAAGCCGTTTAGAAAAAGAGACAGCTAGTAGCGTACCATACAAATTTTACCGATTACGACACGCACAGCGTCATTGTGGACTTTTTCTCGTTGCGTCTGCCTTATAACCGACGAAGGATGTTGCATTGTTCCCGTTTTTCTGCGGGGGAATAGATAACTCAAGTTGGCCACCGATGGCCCAATCCTGCCATTATTCCGACATGGCTTGCCGGATACAGGGCCTAGAGACATGATCCCCGTCGGTCATACCTTCCATGGCGCCTGAATTCCGGCAATCCCTACCGAAATGACGGATAAGGGATAGACACTATCGAGAACCTCACCTCCCAGCTCCTTCTCCTGCTAAGGAGAGGGGGGCGGGGGTGAGGTTTTAGGTTTTCGGTAATGTCTGATATTTAATCCATTGGTGCGCAACGAATCGAAACCCAAACAACAAGATCATTACCCAGATATTGACTAATTATGAATGAAGATTCTTCTATTGTTCGGTCGGATGACAGTACATTTGTAGAAATGTTGCATCAAGACCAAAATTTAAACTTGGCTCTAGCGATCACTCCGGGAAGAATAGCCTACCTAGAATCTGCCTCTGCGGATAATGAGCCCCTTACTCCGGCCATTGCCTCCCGATTACGTCTGGCTTTTACCCAGGGTTGGGCTCATGGTTTGCTACAACTCGGTAGTGGTGAATTGTCCACCCATCTGCCACCATCACTAGCCTTTGGTCGTGATATTGCCCATCTGTTTATGGTGCGCCTGTGTGCGGTACCAGACTTAGAATCGCAATGGCAGGCACTAAATTTTCCTACGCCCTCTGAGGAACTAAAGCAACGGTTGGATACTGCGCCACCGATGACTGGGGCGGAATATCTGGATCTCGATTGTCTATTGAGTTGGTGGACAGAATTAGTAACCGCTGCGAGTGCTGAGATCACCGCTGCTGGTGGTGATGTGCAGAAATGGTTGCAGACCAAGGCACCAGCCTGGAATCTGGTGGGGCGAGTTTATTTCCACCTCGCCGAAAATAAGAGTGATACCGACACCCCGTTTGCCTTCCTCGCTACTTATACTCATCGCATCTCCGTGCACACCGCACGAGTGCAACATTTGCCACTAATTCGGGCACTCAAGGAATACGCCAGCGCAACCAACCGCGATGCCTTGCTCAAACTATTGCTACCGATCCACAAGGCTGCCCAGGAAAGTTCTCTAGTCAAGGAATTGATGGACTCTGGTGCAATCCACCACCAGTTGAATTGGACGCCACGCGAGGCCTATCACTTCCTCAAGGATATTCCCCGATTCGAGGCCGCTGGTATTTTGGTTCGTATTCCAGATTGGTGGAAACCTAAAAGTCCACCACGACCACAGATTACTGTCAATATTGGGAAAGGCGCAGCGTCGGCAATGGGGTTGGGTGCATTACTTGATTTCTCGGTGGAACTTACCCTAGAGGGAGAGACATTAACTGCCGCTGAGTGGAGACAGATTCTGGCCAATACCGATGGTTTGGCCCTAATCAAGGGGCGTTGGGTAGAGGTCGATCGTGATCGGTTACAAGAGGCGTTGCATCATTGGCAGCAGGTACAACGCTCGGTGGGAGACGGAATTTCTTTTTTGGAAGGGATGCGCCTATTGGCCGGGGCGACACTGGATGGCGATAAAACCGCATTGACAACCTCCAGCGCCGATTGGTCACAGATAATTGCTGGAGATTGGCTACGCGATGCCTTGGGGCATCTCCGCAATCCCGCCGGGACACTCGATATGGTACCGGATGAGGATTTTACTGCCCAGTTGCGTCCCTATCAACGAGTGGGGGTAGAGTGGTTGTGGTGGCTCACCAAATTGCGTCTCGGTGGCTGTCTCGCTGACGATATGGGACTGGGTAAGACTATTCAACTTATCGCTCTATTGGTTCAACTGAAACGTCACGGTGAATCAGGTCCCCATTTGTTGGTGGTACCGGCCTCGCTCATCGCAAATTGGCAAGGAGAGATTCGTCGTTTTGCCCCACGCTTGACTACCTTCATCGCGCATCCCTCGGAGATTGCTACTAAGGATTTGATTGCCTGGCCCCAAGAATCACTAGATTCGGTTGATCTAATTATCACCAGTTATGGAACCTTGTCGCGCCTGCCCTGGATGACCAAAAGGGTATGGTCGCTAGTGGTCTTGGATGAGGCCCAAGCGATAAAGAATCCTGGTGCACAACAAACTCGTACAGTTAAAGCACTGCGCAGCCGTACCCGACTAGCCTTGACGGGAACTCCAGTAGAAAATCGTTTAGGCGACCTTTGGTCGCTATTTGATTTTATTTGTCCTGGACTATTGGGTTCGTTCAAGACCTTTGGCCGTTTCGCTAAACATCTAGCGGAGGAGCCACAACAGAGTTATGCACCGTTACGCAATTTGGTGCGACCCTATATTTTGCGACGCCTGAAGACCGATAAGCAGATCATCTCCGATCTTCCCGACAAAACCGAGGTAAAAGCCTGGTGTGGATTGAGTAAAACCCAGGCTGTGCTCTATCAGCAAGCGATAGATGAATTAGAGCATACCTTGGTAACAGTCGAAGGAATCGAGCGACGCGGCGTTGTACTCGCCTATCTATTGCGTTTTAAACAGATTTGTAACCATCCTTCGCAATGGTTGGGTGATGGCGGTTATGCTGCGCTAGAGAGTGGTAAATTCGCTCGTTTGTCCGAGATTGCCGAATCCATTGCCGCACGCCAAGAAAAGGTTCTGGTGTTTACCCAATTCAAAGAAATGACTGAACCCTTGAATTGTTTCTTGGAAACGGTATTCGGTCGGCCTGGGTTAGTATTGCATGGCTCGACCGCTGTCAAGCAGCGCAAGGTATTGGTGGACGCCTTTCAGCAAGAACTCGGACCGCCATTTTTCGTATTGTCGATCAAGGCCGGTGGCACCGGGCTTACCCTTACTGCCGCCTCGCACGTCATTCACTTTGATCGTTGGTGGAACCCTGCAGTGGAAAACCAGGCGACCGATCGTGCCTATCGTATTGGTCAGCACCGCAACGTGTTGGTGCATAAATTCGTCTGCCGTGGCACCGTAGAAGAAAAAATCGATGCCCTTATTGAGTCAAAACTCGGACTTTCTCAGGCATTGATGGAAGGTGGTAGCGAACTATTGCTGACCGAAATGAGTGATAGGGAATTGCTCCAATTGGTGGCATTGGATATTCATAGCGCTGCTGGTGACCTCAGAGAAGCGGATGGGGCATGAGTAGATAATTCGAGTTGCCACCTGGCGCCTGGCCAGAAACTTTAATCTTGTGTTGTGCAACCATTCGGGTTGAAAAATCAGGACAGTTTTCGGCCAGACACTAGGTAGCAACTTGGATTACTTACCGACTGTATCACATAGCAAATGGACGGAATGTAGCAACAAGTTCTCGCTCACTTTTCCGATTATTTTAATAACCTGCAGACTCAAACTCGAAGTGCAACTCTTGAATTAACAGTTGGTTGAGTGAGTGAGGTGCTCTAGTTTTTGTATCAGACGAATCCCGGCAGCGTCAAGGGACCGTGAGATAGGGTGCCGGGAATCTTTTCCCACGGCACCCTTGCCACCCCGGCGAGGGGAGTTTGACTTTTCCATCGCCATCCTCGTCGCGAGCATATTCCCCACGACCGTGGCAAACGTTCTTGTGCTCATAGCCCCATTCCTCCAAGGCGTTATAAATCACGTACTCGTCGGTATAGACTCAGCGTCCCGGGTTCGATGATCTCCTCTATGAACGGCCGAATGGTTTTCTGCTGAACGTTCTCCAGCATGATAATTCGGACCTCGCCACCGCGTTCAAGCATGCCAAAGATCGGTGCTTTTCCTTCTCGAACGTGCCTCGGCCAGGTGTGCTCCCTTGAGCCACCTGCGGCGCGGAGTCCGGCCTCAATCCGGTCGGGTTGGCCCCCTTTATGCCCCCGGCACCTCGTCACATTCCGCCTTGCCCTTGAGCCGCGCTTTGGGACGGCGTTTGACGATACCACCCCGCAACTGAGCCGCCACGCCTGATCATCGCTTTCGTTCAGGCCCAACTCCATGGCAATCTGGCGGTTTGATATGTTCAACCCCATCAGTGTGGATTAATCGGTATGCTATCACACGCCCTCAAAACCCCATATGAGCCTTCTCCTTTTTCTCCTAGACACTGTTGCCTGATCCTCGTTCGCCTCGTTTGATACGGATACCTGAACGCTATTTGCTACCGGAGTTGGACGACGCGAATGATGCGGTTCGTTTCTCTCATAGCATCCTACGTGGGCTGAGTTGTAAAGCGCAAAACAACTTCTAGCTATAGGATGGTTGTTGGTTATAAAAATCGAAACAATGGATTATTTGACTGCGCTGCAATTCTGTTTCAACTATAAATTTAATACCATAAAATACACCAGCATCGTATGATCGTTGCCAGAGGATGTTACCTTTTATTTCCATTGGTGTTTGCTGTGTATACCGGCTCAAATCATCAGACGGTAGCATGATTTTCATGAGAATAACTTCGCCAACACTGGCTTGTAGCGATAGAGGTAACCGTAGGCGAACACCGGTCACACTGAAGTCCACGGTAACGGCGTCTCGCTCCGCTCCATGATCGTCAACAAAAACCAATAGATTTTTCGCAAGACGCGGCATCTCACGATTCTCATTGGAAGTAGCAATCACGGTATGCTGTTTTTCGTAGCGGAAATGTTCCACCATATCACACAGGTGTTCCGTTACATGGAACAAATCTCGAGCAATCTCTCCAGTGGTGTATAGTTTTAAGGAGTTGTTTTCTAGTATGGCGATAAAAGCCTGGAAACTTGTACGTAGGGACTCAAGCCGTGCCTTCTGTTCCTTACTAACACCAGAAATCTGGTATGCGACATCGACGTTATCTTCAATGATTTTGGCAATACGTTTAATCGCTGTATATGTTCCACCTGCTTTTTCTTTATTTACCTGGGTCCGAACGATAACACGTCGCATAACGTCGTTACTCTCAATAATGAGTCGCGACAAATTATCAATAATCTTCGAGATTTCCTTAGTCGCGCCACTGGCGTGCTGAGCGAGTTTGCGCACTTCGTCGGCAACAACGGAGAAGCCGCGCCCGGCATCTCCTGCTCGCGCCGCTTCGATAGCGGCATTTAGGGCTAATAAATTGGTTTGGTCGGTAATTCCGGAAATCACCTTCACGATCTGTTGGATTTGCTGATTCGCGGTGCTCAGCTCACCAAACTTAGATTCGGCAATACCTACCTCCGTAATTACATGCTCCATTTCTTCGATATTAAGACGCACCGCTTGTATACCATCATGCGCACTCTGACGCGCTAAGTCAGCACGATCGCTTACAGCATCAGAAAGTTCTTGCACGACTCTGGAAGTTTCAGTCAGTGCGTTCGTAGCAGTTTGAACCTCCTCAGAGTGTATATGCTCCTTATTATTTGCATCAACAATGCGTTGGGCAATAGTCGATATTTGATAGGAAGAATGAGCAACCTGCTTACTTTCCAGATCGATCTCTCGCATGTGCGACGATAGCTCCTTTACCATATTTTGCACACAACCCAAGACACTGGTGGATGTTGTATTATCGGAAATTGAAATTTTTAAATTACCTTCACTAACAGCACGAACGATTCTTGCGACATCATCGGTGCTTCCCCCCAGGCGTTCACGCATACGGGTAAGGAGAATGGTAACAATACCCGACACGATAAATACACTGATTATCACCGTCATCAACACCCGAAAGGTCCGGTTATGTTGTCTAATCGATGTTTGGATCATTGATTCAGGAAGATAGTAGATTAGCTCCCACGAACTATCGCTGGGGACTTTAATTTTCATCCTAAATACATTGCGCCCTTCTTCTCCTGTCGCGATAAGATCTGCCAGATCGTGACTGCGCCTATCAGAGATGCTAATTCCATAATTCTCGTTAGTCAAAACAAAACGGGCGGGCGCGGGGAGCACCCACTGATCTTTCCGTTGTTCCGCCAGGTCGAAATCCGTTATCGGCACAAACGGTATACCTATCAGTAATGCTTCTAAGGCATTAGCACGTAGGATTGCTGAAATAACACCATAAAACTTTCCTGAATTATCGTAGAAAGGAACTGAGTAAAGCATGCCATAGGTGTCTCGGACATTTCCCATTGCTTTTGATTGATACTGCGCGTTATCACAAGTCCGTATTATTGGACTAACAAATGCGGGAATGTCATCGATTCCAGGAAAATCAAATTTCGGGTACAGTGTTTTAATTGCGGCCATTTGCCTTGGAAAGTATTGGTATTCCTCATCCTCCAATTCTTCAGGCGTGTCATCTGTTTTTGGCTTATTGGCCTCCAATTTCTTTTCGCCAAACACCAAGGTGTCAAACATAAAGAATGGAATCTGTCCCTTGGCTGCATCAAGGCCATCAATTACCGCATAAACTTCAGATACACTTGCACGCGATGCGAGATTGTTGTAGATCTGCTGGACCGTTTCTTTCCCCTCTTGAGAGAATCGTCCTTCTTTGACTACGTCCTCGTCTTCACCGGTCCGATTACTTCCCGTAATGGCCTTGACACTGGGTAATAGCGTAATGGTCCTAATGTTTTGGTAAACACCAGTTAACATTGACTCAATTTCCGCACGTTTGCCCCCGACCACATTCACTAGTTGGTCACGAATATACCATTGCTCCAACTCAACGCGTTCCTTGGCATGCCAATGCAACAGATAGCTAACCGAAAGAATGGAGAGCAAGAGCAAGCTATATATTTCTTTTTTAATGTAATTTAACATAAGTTGCACAGTTCAATATCGTTATTAGAAATATCCAACCTTAAAGGTGCAGCGGATGAGTAACACCGTTGATAACCATCTCGGACTTTTGGGGGTAGGTCTTGCATTTTACATCTATACCCCGTCGCCAAACTATATCCCTTGAAGGGGCGCATAACCTAATACCAACCATTTGGTCCCATGGCCAGCAAACCTTATTTGTACTCGCCCCATTGGTCCGCTTCCCTCTATTTGCAAGACTACCCCTTCTCCGAAACGCGGGTGACGCACCCGTTGCCCAAGGTATAACGAATCTGTTGATGTCTGGGGTGGGGCAGATATCGGAGTCATTGGAGCAGCTACTGGTGTCGATATCCCAGCCAGCGATGGAGGCAACTTCTGAGAAGATCCGCGTGCGACCGAGGATATATTACTAGAAAAAGAAGAAGCTGCGGTTGAATGCGATTTTTGATACGGGGATACCGAGCGAGTTACGCTGCCCCGCATACGAACTTCTTTCACTAGGTGAGGCGGAATCTCCGCTAGGAAACGCGAAGGTAGACACGGATGATAGGAACCATGGAGGCGTCGCTGTTCTGCATAGGTCAAAATGAGACGACGCTCAGCACGGGTCATACCTACATAACACAATCGCCGTTCTTCTTCCAAACGGGTAACGGTATCCACGCTCCGTGCATTGGGGAAGAGGTCTTCCTCCATACCCACCATAAACACCAGCGGAAATTCCAATCCCTTGGCAGAGTGCAGCGTCATGAGTTGCACCTCACCAATATCACCACCAGGCGCCGCCTCTCCAGTGCCGAGGGCCGCTTCGGATAGAAAACGTACCAAACGCTGCTCAGATTCTTGGTCCTGTTGGGCATATTCGCGGGCGGCATTTACCAATTCCGCAAGATTTTCTTCTCGGGCCTCGGCCGTTAGGCGATCTTCCTTTTTGTAATATTCAACCAATCCCACGCGCGTCACCACCTGATCAACCATCTCGTGGAGTTCAAGTGTTGCGGCGGCCTGGGCCAATTCATCGATAAGTCTCAGAAATCCGAATACTGCATGGGCCGCACGTGATGCCAGGTGGTGTTGCTCCAAGGCCTGGATGGCCGCCTGCCATAAACTAATCCCCCATGACCTAGCTAATTCGCGCAGACTCTCCACCGTGCGATCACCAATAGCCCGCGTCGGCGTATTCACGATTCGCTCAAAGGCACCATCATCGTCACGATTGCTTATCAAACGCAGGTAGGCAATGGTGTCCTTAATCTCCGCCCGCTCATAGAAGCGTAATCCACCATAAACCTGAAAGGCTAGATCGGCACGCGACAATTCCTGCTCAAAAAGCCGCGATTGGGCATTGGAACGATAGAGAATGGCGCAATCACCCAGACCACCCCCTTGAGTAACCCACTCCTGAATCCGTTCAACCACAAAACGAGCCTCCTCTATATCAGCAATCGCCGTATAGAGCAGCAGCGGCTCCCCTGGTTGGCCCGCAGTCCATAACTGCTTACCGAGCCGACTCTGATTATGAGAAATGAGCTGGTTGGCTGCCTCCAAAATTTTGGCCGTCGAGCGGTAATTCTGCTCCAAACGAAAAACGCGAGTACCGGGAAAATCTTTGCTGAATTGCTGAATATTCTCGATACGCGCCCCACGCCATCCATAGATCGATTGGTCATCATCCCCGACAACAAATAGCGCCCCACTGTCTCCGGCAAGGAGGCGCAACCAGGAATATTGCAGATTATTGGTATCCTGGAATTCATCAACCAAAAGGTGGCGAAATCTATCTCGATAATGAGCAAGGAGCGGGGGATGGTCGCGTAGCAATTCATGGGCACGCAGCAGCAACTCGGCAAAATCGACCAATCCGCCGCGTGCGCAGGCCTGCTCATAAACGGTATAGACACGCACCATGCCGCGTTCGTAAGGATTATTCTCAGCGGGTTGGAGATGATGAGCACGACGACCTTCGTCCTTATGACCGTTGATAAAGGCCGTCACCTGACGTGGCGGGAATTTGGTCTCATCCAATTCGAGTTCACGCAGAATGCGCCGGATCTGACGGAGTTGATCATCACTGTCCAAGACTTGGAAGGTTTGCGGCAGATTCGCATCCTGCCAGTGCTGACGTAGCAAGCGGTGACATAACCCGTGAAAGGTTCCGACCCAACCCACACTACCCGATGGCAATCCGCATAGAGTCTCGATGCGTCCCCGGATCTCGCGCGCCGCCTTGTTAGTAAAGGTTACCGCGAGGATGCCAGAGGGACTCGCCACCTTGGTCTCTAATAGCCAGGCAATACGGTGCGCCAATACTCGGGTCTTGCCGCTACCCGCCCCGGCCAAAACCAAAATAGGACCCGGCGGCGCCGCAACGGCAACTCGCTGGGCATCATTGAGAGCATCAAGAAGACGGTCGGAGTGCATGGGGGAAATTGATTGCCTATCTGAAAAATAAAAGTCAACGCCAATGAGATCAAAAAATCTTCCGCTATTTTAGAATAAGGAAGTTTTTAATCCTGTGACGTTGACTGGTGGGGTTGCTTTGTTTAATCAAAATTTCCAGCTATACGGTGAGAAACGAAAACTCCCCTATCCCGAAGGGAGAGGGGAGAAAGTCAAATAGCTGGCAACTTGAGTTTATTTAAGATCTTAACGATGGAACTTTTCCGCAGCTTCCAACGTATTTTGCAGGAGAGTGGCCACCGTCATTGGACCGACACCACCGGGAACGGGAGTAATCCAACCCGCCGATTTGCGGGCGGTCTCAAACTCTACGTCACCCACCAATCGACCATTGGGTTGGCGGTTAATACCCACATCGATAACAACAGCACCAGGGCGGATCCAATCTCCTTTGATCAAACCAGGACGACCCACTGCCACTACCAGAACCTCAGCCCGGGCCACATGAGTGGGCAAATCACGCGTAGCAATATGACAGACTGTTACCGTACATTCGGCAAGCAATAGCTCCAAAGCCATGGGGCGTCCCACAATATTGGAGGCGCCGACCACGACTGCCTCACGGCCGCGCAATTCAATTCCAGTCGATGCTAATAGAGTAATTACGCCCTGTGGAGTACAGGGACGTAGAACTGGCATACTGAGCGCCAAACGACCTACGTTATAGGGATGGAAACCATCCACATCCTTATCCGGGCGGATACGCTCAACCACCTGCTCTTGGTTAATATGCTGCGGCAGCGGCTGTTGAACGAGAATACCATCCACCATCGGATCGTCATTGAGGCGATCAATTAGGGCCAATAGGTCTTGCTGTGGAACTTGGGTGGGAAGGTCATAGAAAAATGAATTGATCCCCGTTTCCAAACAGGCGTGGCGTTTATTACGCACATAGACCTCGGACGCGGGATCCTTACCAATCAAAAGAACGGCCAGACCGGGGGCGCGCAATCCTGCGGCGAGACGTTCCTGAACACGCACCCGTACCGCCTCCCGTACCCGGCTCGCAATTGCTTTACCATCGATAATCTGCGCACTCATTGGAGTAGCCACTCCAAAAGGGCTTTCTGCGCATGGAGGCGATTTTCGGCCTCGTCCCAAATCACACTCTGGGGACCGTCGATCACCTCCGCTGCGACCTCCTCGCCACGGTGGGCGGGTAGGCAATGCATGAATAGCGCGTCCGGGGCGGCAACGGCCATTACCGCAGTGTTGACCTGATAGCCCGCAAAAGCCACGTCACGCGCTTTCCGTTCGGTCTCCTGGCCCATGCTCGTCCAGACATCGGTAGTGACCAGATGGGCGCCCTGGACCGCTACCATGGGGTCGCGCGTTAACATAACACGATCGGTCGCCGCAGCCAGTAGCTCCGGGAGCGGTTCATATCCCACCGGGCAGGCAATACGCAACTGGAAATCAAATAATTGCGCGGCGTGGATGTAGGTATTGCAGACATTATTCCCGTCCCCCACCCACGCCACGGTTTTACCGCGTAGCGAGCCGCGATGTTCCTGAAAGGTTTGGATATCGGCCAGGATTTGGCAGGGATGGAAGCGATCGGTAAGGGCATTGATCACTGGTACCCGTGAGCAGGCCGCAAAGGACTCAATACGTTCGTGGGTCGAGGTCCGGATCATCACCACGTCCACCATTCTCGACAGGACCTGGGCCGTGTCCGTGATGGGTTCCCCGCGTCCGAGCTGGGTATCATGGGGGGAGAGAAAGATGCTACTCCCCCCGCATTGGGCCATCGCTGCCTCGAAAGAGACCCGAGTACGGGTCGATGCCTTTTCGAAGATCATGGCCAGCACTTTGCCCCGGAAGGGTTCATAGCGGGTACCGGCACACTGGAGGGCCTTGAGTTCAGCAGCGCGATCAAGGAGATGCGCCGCTTCGCTGGGGGTAAGGTCAAGGAGAGTTAGGAAATGGCGCACAACCATGTCTCGTGCTTGTGGTTAATCCGGGGATAACAGGAAATCGCGCACCACCTGGGCGACTAGCCGCACGAGTTGATCCGCTTCGTCATCGGACAGGATGAGGGGTGGCAACAGGCGTACCACTGTATCCTGAGTCACATTCAGGATCACCCCTGCTTCCAGGGCGAGGGTGACTAATTCTTTACAGGGGGCAGCCAATTCGATGCCGATCATCAATCCCTTGCCACGTACTGTCACTACTCCCTGGAGCCCCGCCAAGGCAGCACTCAACTCGATACGGATGCGGTTGCCCAGGGTCTCAGCGCGGGCCACCAGGCGTTCGGTCTCGATGGTCTTGAGCACTGCCGCAGCAGCGGCACAAGCCAGGGGATTGCCACCAAAGGTGCTGCCGTGATTGCCGGGACCAAACAAGGTTGCAGCTTGACCATGTGCCAGGCAGGCACCAATCGGCACCCCGTTGGCCAGGCCCTTGGCCAGACACACTACATCGGGCAGCACCCGCTCATGCTGATAGGCAAACCACTGTCCGGTCCGTCCCAACCCGCACTGAATCTCATCCAACATCATGAGCCAGCCCTGTTGGTCGCATAACGCCCGCATCTGAGTGAGGTAGCGGGGGTCCGGGATATTGATCCCCCCCTCGCCCTGGATGGACTCCACCAACACCGCGACCACGTCGGAGCGCTCATCGGCGATCTGGGTCAGGGCCTGGATATCGTTGTAGGGCACCCGGACAAACCCTCCGACCAGCGGTTCAAAACCCGCCTGAACCTTGTGGCTACCGGTAGCAGAGAGCGTGGCAAGCGTCCGACCATGGAAGCTGTTTTCCATCACTACCACGACGGGTACATCGATGTTGCGCTGCCGACCATGGAGGCGGGCCAACTTGAGCGCGGCCTCTACTGCCTCGGCCCCGGAATTGCCGAAGAATACCCGCTCCATCCCAGACAGGTGACACAAGTGGCGTGAGAGCTGCTCCTGAAGCGGGATGCGAAACAGGTTGGAGGTATGGATCAAGCGTTGCGCCTGATGCGTAATCGCCATCGTCACGGCAGGATGGGCGTGACCCAATGCACAGACTGCGATCCCACCCAGGGCATCCAAGTACTTTTTGCCATATTCATCCCAGAGCCACACTCCTTCACCATGGGTGAAGGCGACGGGGAGCCGAGCGTAGGTATTCATCAGATGGTTAGACATTTACTCTTCTTCCTATGTAATCACCTTCAATTTCAGCGCTGTATCACTCAGGTCGGGTAAGCAGGCAACATCATCGTCACGGAGTCCACACCAAGGGCAACCGTTCAATCTCTCAGGGAATGTACTGTCTCACCCGCCGAACCGCTGGTAGATCTTCACCGCGATCCTCCAGGGACTTGAGCATAATCGAGGTCAACGAGTAGGGGTAGAGTGTCGTGCCCTATTTAACCCAAGTTGCCACCTAGCGCGCTTTTCTCCCCTCGCCCTCCAGGGGGGCGAGGCCGGGGTGAGAGCGTGATGCTAACAAATCAACAAATTCTCGCCCTCACCCCAACCCTTCTCTCCCGAGGGCGAGGGGCCTTTTCGTTTCTCACCGCATAGGTGACAACTTGAGTTATTTATCCGACCAGGTTCCAGCAATCACGCCCGTTTTCACCAGCGGAACTGCAGCCAGTACCGACTCCGCCGCCGGCGCGCCCCGATAGATAGGGAGCGGCACCCCCCAGGTTACCTGTGCTGCTTTCGCTACACGATTCCAATCTATTTCGGCAAGATCCGCCCCCGCGTCTAGCAAGGCCTGACGTACTTGCGCCATAGCCTTACTACGTTGTTCGGAAAGATCATCACTCAAAAACGGATGAGTTTCCAGATACCAACGACCCGCAATACGTCCCACGACATAGGGCCGATTGACAATAGTTACCCGCATTCCCACCGGAACATTGGAAAATAAGTCAGAAATGTCTTCTGGATAGAGTTGAACGCAGCCATGACTTACCCGCATCCCAACACCATAGGGTCGATTGGTGCCATGGATTAAATAACCAGGGAGATTCAAACGCAAGGCATAACGACCTAATGGGTTATCTGCGCCGGGGGCGACTACTGTGGGCAAGGAGTTTCCCATGCGGGCATATTCAGTACGAATCGATGGTGGTACCCGCCAAGAAGGTTCAATCTCTTTGGCGATGACGCGAGTATTGCCCTCGGGAGTGGCCCAACTGTCCCGACCAATACCTGTTGGATAGCTAATGACTGTCTGACCATCTTCGAGATAGTAATAGAGCCGTAGAGCGGCAAGATTAATCACAATACCTTGACGCGGCCCTGGCGGCAACAAGTGTTGGGTCGGGATCAGGATACGTGTCCCCTCCCCTGGCGATTGGGGATCGACATTGGGATTGGCATCCAGAATCTCGTCATGACCTATATCAAAATACCGTGCCACCTCTCGCAGAGCATCCTGGGCGCGCAAACGAATCGCTACCAAGCTCCCAATCGCATCGCTACCCGGAGGGGGCAGTGCAAAACGAGAAACTGCTTGTGTGGGTAGAGAAGATACATTGATACAAGCGCTCAGCAATGTCATCAGAATCAGTCCCAACCCTCTCCACATCCGGTTGGTTATACCAAATCCGAACATGTTGATTTTGTATTCATCATTCAGGTGTTGGATAATACTCATCATCAAGAATCTGTGTTTGGGTATATGGGCAGGTCTCTGGGAATAAATTGGTTGGCAACTGTGTTTCCTTATTGGCTAGCTCAACCGCATCCTCGTAGGCCTCCGTAATCAGTTCAGTAAGTAGCGACTTCAAACCAGGAGACTTTCGTAGACGCTTTCCAATTCTGGTACGTTGCTCAATAATGGTAAAATGCCAACTACGACCATCAAATTCTCTCCATTTCTCTGATAGGTGCAAATACTGAAATTGCCACTTCAGTAAATGCGCCAAAAGAATAACGAGTCGATTTTCTAGCTCATTGCGTTCACTGCTACCCATATCGCCCAGTTCTTCCAGTAGATGTGGGATATCTAATTCTAAGAATTGCCCCTGGCTAAGCAATTCTGCATTACGCATCGCCCAGGCGGAGAAGTCTTTTTCATACAGCGCACCAAGGTTAGTCATCATAATTATCCGAGTTAACGATATCTATCTAGTGCCTGACCGGAAACCCCAACTTTTCTCGTTCCCACGCTCCAGCGTGGAACGAGATAATCCTGCGACCCCTCCGGGTTGTAAAATCAAGACGGTTTTTGTCCAGACAATATCTAAGCCCAATTGCTACCTACAATCCGCTAGGTCGTCAGAACACCCTGTGAGCAAGAGTAAATCATACACCAATCCATTGACATCTCAACCGGAAATGATACTCTCTCGTGCCAGAAAGGGGCTCGATAATTAATTTTTATCGGCACCAATACTATTGCTTCGTAATACATCTATTGATGACTGATTCAAGCAGCTACCCACGACCCCAACCAACTGTTGTTCGGTAACGGCTGCTGGAATTCAGATGCCATAGCTGGCTATGGCCGATGGCTCGCGTTATCTGCGAAATCCCGTTTACGGGGGGATTGAGGGGGGACGATTGGATGCGATCCCGAATTTTGAATAGGTGGCAACTTGGGTTAACTAATATGACGAGGAATCAACCATAATGAATGTATATCAACAAGCACATCGCTACTTTCCTGTTATGCGATTTAATCTACTGCTCTGCTTTGTCTTGAGCATGGGATTTTCCGAATCATCGCTGGCGCGGTCCATTCTAGATTCGTCCGCTACTCAGATGCTGGTCGCCCGAGAAACCAGGCACAAACAGCCCCCGGCTAAATCGGTCTCACCTGAAGTAACTGCCTTCCTAAATGGACCACAGATACCAACCGATCTGTCAGCTACTGGGATATACCCAAATGGCTATCAGATGCATCTTGGTATCTATTCGCCCGCTCCCACTCCCAGCATCTTCGTTCCCAACAAAACTAACCTCCAGCGCGTTATAGAGGGAGGGTTTACTGTTGCTGGCCCGTTTTATCAACGTGATCTAGATGAGAAAGTTCAGATTACCAGAGAGGTCGTACGACAGAAGATACACGTTGCCATTCAAATTGAAGGCCCCTCCTCACTCTTCAAAGATAATGTCAGTATGAAGGAGCGACCGGCAGTCATGAGTAATATACGGGATGAGGACTTGCGTGCGCATATTGGTAACAGGATGTCTGCTTTCCTTAGCGACCCCAACATCGAACCATGGATCTCCTCCTGGGCAGCTACACCAGAGGAACTTCGTCCAGGAAAACCCGAGGAACTTCGTTACCTTGATGTTTTTAGCAACGAAGTTCGCGCCCGAGACCGACGTCGGCGTCCGATCTTCAATTATCAACCCAACAATCGTAATGCCTCCGCTCTGCAAGAAATTACCCGCAGCCTTGACATTGTATTTATGGGTGCCTACACGAGCGCCATTGGTTGGTCGGAAAATCATGCTGCACGTATCCACTGGGCGATGGATCAGATAACCCAAGCAGCCCAGGTTGGGCAAAAAATCCCCATGATAGGATTACAACTCTCCAAAGACCTGCCGGGATTTACATCCGACACATTACAGGACAGCCCAGAAACTGCCGAACGTCTCCGTACCTTGCTCCGTCACGATATGTGGCTATCCTTGGCGCGCGGGGCTAAGGCTATTCAAATCTGGTCTATGGCAGAAAAACGCGACGATCTGACCACTCACCGTGAACAATTCGATGCCTACGCATCAGTAACTCAGGAGCTTACTGGCCAATTGGGGTTACAGACCCCACTCCTCTTCGGTATTCCACGCCATGATGTAAATGCTGAGGTTCTAAGCGGCCCAACAACGGTTCAGGCAAGTGACGATGAACCGCTGTCGAAAGCAAAGGCAGCCGATTCCCTCTTTGTCAGAGATATCCTCGGTCAACGTTGGCCGAGCATCACACTCGCCAACTTGGCATTATCCGGGTCACGAACATTGGTGGTGGTTAATTCGGTGCGGGAACCGATACGCGTTGGACTTTCTGGTATTCCGTCTGGGTTGTACTGCACGGATTTGGTGGGTGGTAGTGCACGCCAAGCAGCACGCGACCAGAATCGCATCATCCTGAATATGCCAGCGTTTGGGGTGTGGGTCGGTCGATTGAATGCACTTGAAAAATAAGAGACCTAACCCGAGATTATTTGAACATCCCGTAACTATTCATTCCTTCTAACGGAAGGGAGAGTGAATAATTAGTGTCTGACTGAAAATCTCGATTTTGTATTTTATACCTCGGAGAAGGCACCGTAGAATCTTGCGCCTCCTCTCCGAGGTATAAAAGCAAGACGGTTTCCGGTCAAACATAGCTAATCGTTCAAGCCACCATCCGTGTCGGATAAATCATTGCTGGCGGTTGATGTTTGTCCACGCTGAGCACTACCAGAAATGATTACGGTGCTGGTAACAGCATGGCAATTAGAAAGTATCGTCTGCGGATGAGTCAGATTAACAAAATATTTGGCATATTTATGTCCCAGACTGTCAGCAGCGTGAAGTAGATTTGGGTCACAAAACCCTAGAGCAGCCTGCTGTAGTAGGGCATGGTAGCGAGCCGGAGTCCTCGCGAAGGCCTCGCCGGGCCAAGAGGTCCAAGAAGCTACGCCCTTCATGTAAGGAGTGAGAAAGTCGATACTTTTACGTATTCCTCTGCCATCGGCGGTACTAAAATTCCATACGTCAATACCTAGTCGTTTCCCAATATCAGCAATATCAGCAGCAACCTTCAGATTGTATACACTGTACATAAAATTGTTTGCGTGTGGCATTTCAAGAGGCTGAGTACCGTCTGCCGCAAACTGTACCGGAATACGGGTTAGGTAATGCCGTACATACCTTTTTGCTCCCGCCGTATCATCAATGTACATCGATAGTAATGCTCCTAGCAAGTCATAATTAGAACCGTGATTACCTGGATTGCGAAACTCTTTTCTACCCGCTACACTAAACTCCATCCAATCTAGAAATCTACTACTCCACTGCTGCATAGCAAGTTTATTCGCTCTCCTCCAATGTGGAGACGCCTCGATTAATCCTAGCCCTTCATACAGCAACCGAAAATAATTACTCATACCAGCAACAACAAAACCGCCTTCCATGGATACTCCAGGTATAACCTTACCAAACCTTGAATTCGGGTTCATCCGCGTTTCTGATCTAATAAAAAAGATACGGACCAACTCTGCCGCACGCTCGGCATAAACCTCGTTCTCAGTGAAGAAATACATCAAACCAAGCCGATGTATTGCAATCGATACTTTACCAAATTGTGAAAGCGATCCACCCGAGTTTGGATTGACGTGTCCCGGGCGTTTTATATATGGCAACCCGTTCGCTGTTTTCGGGTTTGGCCAAAAGTACGCCCCGATTGAGATGAAGTCATGCGGGGTTGCCCCCGGCACAGAGATTAGACCAAACGTTTTGGTTACCGAATATGAATCACCAAGCAGTTTTCGATCGGCAGAGGCCTGCAATGAAGTCATCGCTATGTTTGCCCACGGTGCTCCACTCTGCCAAGCATCCTTACTCGCCTGCAGATAGGTTTTATCGTACAAAAACGTTCTGGATTCTGCGCTATTGCCACGAACAGGAATAATTAAGACAAGAAATAAGAACGCCATTAAAAAACGAAAACGCATCATAATTCTTCTCCGCAACCTTAGCGAGGGAAAACAACCTACTCAACCTTAAACAAACATCAGAATTATCTCGATAATATCTACCGGCTAGAGGACACATGTCGAATATGTATCTCACGTTATACGCTGATTCACGCTTTCGTGTACCCCCTAACCGACAGACAAAACACTATTTTAACCCAAGTTGCCACCTACTTGCCCCCTCCCCAGCCCTCCCCGTAAACGGGGAGGGAGTAGGCCGCAGACCTCCCCCCGTTTACGGGGGGATTGAGGGGGACGATTGGATGCGATCCCGAATTTTGAATAGGTGGCAACTTGGGTTATTTTAGTGCTGCCAAGGCCGCCGTATAGTTGGGCTCCTGTTTGATCTCCGGCACTAATTCGGTATAGACCACGCGATCCCCCGCGTCGAGAACAACTACGGCACGGGCACTAATTCCCGCGAGCGGACCATCAACGATGAGTACGCCATAATCCTCGGCGAATTGGCGGCTACGCATCATTGATAAGGTGCTCACATTCTCAATGCCCTCCGCCGTGCAAAAACGACCGGCGGCAAAAGGAAGGTCTGCGGAAATGACCAAGATTACCGTATCCGCATGTTCCTTGGCGTGGTCGTTGAAGTATTTGGTAGAGATCGCGCAAACCCCGGTATCCAGGCTGGGAACAATATTGAGCAACTTCTTCTTGCCCGCAAAATCAGCGAGGGAGACCTCGCTGAGATTGGTCTTAAGCAATTTGAAGTCAGGGGCCTTGCCGCCTACTGCAGGAAGGTCGCCGTTGGTGTGAATGGGATTTCCACCCAAGGTTACGGTTGCCATTGCGTTGTTACTCCGGTCATTGGTGAAGTTTGATACAAACAAATAAACGTACCGACAAAATACCGAAATTATCCCCCGCTCGCATCAAAACACTCAAGTATTTTTCTCTTAACCATAAAAGAAAAACACTTTGATATTTTGAAGCTGACGGGGGATTTATTTTTCTATTCTTTCCGCATGGGGATTGGACAGGAGGGGGCTCGTCGCTTGGACAGAATACGCTGTAGGTGGTTGAAATAGACCTCGATATCCGCAGGGCTACGCTGTTCGGTAGCGCAAACCAGAAGCCCTTCGCCCAGTTCGGGATAATCGCGGCCCAGGGGATAACCCGCCACCAGATTTTGCGCCGCCAGGGCTCGAACTACCTCATCCACCGGGGCTGGTAGGCGTAGAGCCGCTTCGTGGAAGATGCCGCGCTCGAAAAGGCGTTCTACCCCTTCGAGGGAGGTCAACCGCTCTACCAGGGCCTGGGTATTGGCATGACAGGCCGCCGCCACGCGCTCCAGGCCGGTAGGCCCGAGGATCGACAGATGGATGGTCGCGGCGGTCATCATCAGACCCTGATTGGTGCAGATGTTGGAGGTTGCTTTGGAGCGGCGGATATGTTGCTCGCGGGCCTGGAGGGTGAGGGTAAAACCCGGTTTGCCCTCCAGGTCAACAGTGCGACCAACGATGCGCCCCGGCAATTGACGGACCAGATCCCGACGACAGGTGATGAAACCAAAGTAAGGCCCACCGGACGACAGCGGCGCGCCCAAGGGCTGGCCCTCACCACAGGCAATATCCGCACCCCGTGCCCCCCACTCACCGGGAGGCTTAAGCAGCGCAAGGGACACCGGATTGACCAGGGCAATTACCCGCCCTCCATGGGCATGAGCCCAGTCGGTGAGGACATCCACCTCCTCCAAGACGCCGAAGAAGTTGGGCTGGGGTATCACCAACGCAACGAAATCTCCCGGTGCGGTGGGGAGAGATGCCGGGTCGATGTGCCCTCCGCGACGGTCGTAGTCCAATTCTTCCAGGGTGATACCCTGGGCGCTGACGATGGTATTAACCACACGCCGATAGATCGGATGGACCGTGCGCGGCATCAGGATGCGACCGCCCTTGGCGTTGCGAGCAGATGACTTCCGAGCCATGGGACCAACGCGCATCGCCATGAGCACCGCCTCTGCTAGACCAGAAGCGCCGTCGTAGAGGGATGCGTTGGAGACCTCCATACCGGTAAGCGCAGCCATCATTGACTGATACTCGTAGATGACCTGAAGTGTCCCCTGGCTGGCCTCGGCCTGATAGGGGGTATAGGCGCTGTAAAACTCCCCACGGCTCAGAATTTGCCACACCGCAGCAGGGATATGGTGGTCGTAGGCTCCTGCGCCCGCAAAACACAGCGGGGTACCGTCCGCCGCCGCGCGCTCCTGCATCAGGCGGGTGACCTCCATCTCCGAAAGCCCTGGTGGAATGCCAGGGAGGCCATGCGAGCGCAGTTCCGCAGGAATTTCGTCAAACAGGTCTTCGATCTGGCCGACACCCATGGTGTCGAGCATTTCCCGAATATCATCCGGGGTATGGGGAATAAAGGGCATGTGATGGGTTCAGTGGTAGGCCAACATCTCGGGCAGGGAGCTACCCAATGCAAAGGTCGGATAGTCGGACTTTAATTTTATTTGGATCGCGACCAACATGGCATATAAGCCAGTTACGGATTCAAAGGCCAAGTTGAGTTGCGCGGCATTCCTCTCAACATCGTCAGGATAATCATGCGCAAAATTATTACGAATCGTGCGCAGGTTGTGCCACTTTTCAGCCCCCTCGACAAATCCAAGTTTTTCCAATCGATTGAGTTTATCGATTATGGGGCGGCGTTCGTAGGGCTCTTCCAGATATTGCAAGAGTGCAGGCAATAAATGACTCCCGATAGCGTCCTGCGATTTTGTGAAGCGCAGAATAAACTGATCGATACCCTGCACCTCAGCATCATTAAGCACAGCATATTTCCTACCGGTAAGAGGCAAAATCCCACGCAGTGAAGATTAACGCATACAACAGAAAATAGGTATGCCGTTCACATTCACGCCAGGCGTTTTGTAGTCTCAGCGGGAAGATGTCGTCAGTCACCATCGAAATCATTACCAGCAGCAACACTACTCGTTCCCACTCGTTGGGAAGAGAATAAACGGTTAACACCCGCAAGACTACAAACGAATACCGGTTCGTTTAGCAATGGAAAAAATGGGAGGACGCCATTGACGCACCGGATAATCTACCAATACATCAATTTTCTGCTCCCCAATCCTCCTGTTGAGCTTCGTCAGGAAATGCAGCTCCGCATCGGCCACGAGCCTTGGGTCGGTCTGATCGGTTTCAATCAACAGGTCGATATCGCCACCGCGTTGGGTATCGTCTACCCGTGAACCAAACAGCCAAACATTCGCCCCGTCGCCGAAGGTTTCAGCGACGGTAGAACGAATCGCGGCTTGCTGGATTTCAGTGAGTCGCATCGCGAACCAACCTCAGATACGCCGTACAAGAAGATCGATGGTAATCATTCACCCCCTCCCGTTGGGAGGGGGAGTGAACGGTTACGATCAATGCTCTTCTTCCGCCACCAGGGTAGAGTAGGCGGTGCGATCTAGGAGCGCATCGAAATCAGCGGGGTCGGCGGGACGCAAACGTAGGATCCAACCATCTCCATAAGGATCCTTATTGATTGACTCGGGAGATACGTCTAAGGCCATATTAACCGCCACGACTTCTCCGGCCAAAGGGCAATAGATATCAGAGGCGGCTTTTACCGACTCCACTACCCCGCATTCCTCCTCTGCCGCAAGAACCTGACCAACCCCGGGCAATTGGACGTAGACCATATCGCCCAAAAGTTCTTCGGCATGGGCAGTGATACCTACGGTCACACTCCCATCCTCTTCGCGACGAACCCATTCGTGGGTTTTGGTATATCGATAATCGCCAAATGCCTCGATCATTATTCTCTACTCTTTAAGGGTGATTTGTTCAGGTAAACTACGGGTAACCGCTCATCTCCTCTCAAACAAGAGGAGGTCGAGCACCGGCGATTAACAATAAAGCATCGCCAACAATCGGTAGGTTGCATCAGTAATTCTTTTATCGCCCTCCTCTCAATCCCCTCTCTTTGAGGATGGGGGAGAGAACGATTACAACTGTGATTTGCCAAAACGCACAAAAGGAGGTTTCACCACCCGGGCTGATAACCATTGACCACGAATCTCCACCTGACACTCCGTGGAGGTAGCGAGGGGCACTCGGGCAAGGGCAATCGATTGCTCCAAAGTGGGGGAGAATCCACCGCTGGTGATTATTCCACCACCAACCCCCGGCACTTGCACCGCTTGACCATGGCGCATCACCCCCCGTCCCTGTAAAACTAATCCCACCAATTTTTGCGAGACCCCGGCCTTACGTTGGGATTCTAAGGCTGCACGGCCAATAAAATCGCGATCAGGGGGATTAAAGGCAACGGTCCAAGAGAGACCTGATTCCAAGGGAGTCACTGTCTCGTCCATGTCATTACCATAAAGATTCATGCCAGCCTCCAGGCGCAGGGTGTCGCGGGCCCCTAAACCGCAGGGAGCAACCCCGGCGGCACGCAATGCCTCCCAAAAACCGGGAGCACTAGCAGTCGGAAGTATCACCTCGAAACCGTCCTCGCCGGTATAGCCGGTACGGGCAACGAACCAATCCGCCTTTTCACCGTCACCGGCGACCCCCTGGAAGGCAACGAGCCCCTCTGCCGCAGTAGCAAGCCCGTTAGAGTCAGACAAGACGGCAAGTACCTGCCCTCGGGCCTCGGGACCCTGGACCGCCACCATGGCCAGGTCAGTTCGCTCCTGCACCTCCACACCCCCAACCTCGGCAGCCCGCGCCCTGATCCAGGCCAAGTCCTTACTACGGGTAGCTGCATTGACCACCAGCCGGAACCAGTCCTCGGTCATAAAGTAGGCGATGAGATCGTCCAATACCTCACCCCAAGGATTCAACAGGCACGAATAGAGGGCCTTGCCGGGTAGATTTAATCGGGCCACGTCATTGGCCAACAACCAGCGCAGAAACTCCTGTACCCGTGAACCGCGTAAGTCCACTACCGTCATGTGGGAGACATCAAACATCCCTGCGGCACGGCGTACTCGATGGTGTTCATCGAGTTGGGAACCATAATGCAACGGCATCTCCCAGCCGGCGAAATCCACCACCTTTGCCTTAGCGGCTAAGTGCTGCTCATAAAGCGGAGTCCTGCTGCTCAAGTGAATACCTCTTTAATTTGATTTTGGCGATGAAAGAAAATTATTCTAAATATCCCCGTTAACTACTGATTCTGGCAATCCTGGTGCGGCAACAAAAATCATCAGCAATTATTTCTTTACATCACAAAAGTCACACAGTAACCCTCAGGTGCCAAGATCGAGTAAATTGGAACCGATACTACTCAGGCCGTCCGTACCAACGGCGCGGCAGACTATACCCCACGAGAGGGGATGAAACCAAGCCCGCAGTCTTGAGTCAATCACCCCGGGCTAAAGCCCGGGACTTGTGAAAGCAAGCCCGAGATTGACCAGCCTTAGTCCGAGAAATCGGACTAC
>CAUYTY010000156.1 GCA_963575655.1 Gammaproteobacteria bacterium
CGAATCCCCCACGGAAGAGGATCGGTTGTATATTCCGATCCCCGATTTCCAGGTGAAGCGATTTCCCTCTGAGCCCAGGAGCCATACCATTGTCCGCGCCTCGCCATTGGAGGCTTGGTTGGAATTAATGTTTCATCTGGTGCGCTTTGGCCATTGGGTTACCCTAGAAAAGGGGCAACGCCGCGAATTACAAAATGTCCATGTGGTCATTACTCAGCCTACGGATGATCCGCCCGAAGCCCTGGCGCGATTTGGTTTCACTCTAGAGGGTCAAGAGGGTAGTCTGCGCCATTACCAACAGGCCATCCTGGATCCAACCTCGCCCGAGGTTAGCGGATTACCCTACACGTATGGTCATCGACTACGCGCCTATTTCGGAAGAGACAACCTAGACGCCGCCGTTACTGAATTGAAAAACGACCCAGAGAGTCGTCATGCCTATCTCGCCCTCTGGGATTCTGCCCGTGACCTTGACCCCACTGCTACGGCGCCCTGTTTGGTTTCATTGTTCTTTCGGAAATTTGAGGAGAAATTGACCCTTACCGCGACCTTTCGCACCCACAACGCACGCGATGCCTGGCTCAAAAATCTCTACGGTCTAATGGCGGTGCAGCACTATGTCGCCAGCCGAGTAGATCTCCCCGTGGGTCCCATTACCATCATGAGTCACTCCATCGCCCTGCAAAAGGGAGATATAGACGAGGCCACTAGGATCGCCCAAGGTCGGAAATCAGACGATACTATCGATTTCAAAACGGGAAAGTCTTTACTCCGCGAGGACCCCAACGGATATTTCTCAGCCACCATCGATCAAGACCGCGCCGAGATTGTCCTGGAACATGGCCACGAAGGAGTCGCCCTGACCCAATATCGAGGAAAATCGGCGGCCGAGATTCGCACTCAATTAGAACGAGACGCCGCCATCTCGCTCGTTTCTCACGCCCCTCTATGTCGGCGAACAACTCGCCAAGGCAGAGACCAAACTCAAAAGCCTGCGTAACGATATTTCTCGCGAGGTATCGCCATGATGGTCTTCTTTGATATTGGCTCGACGCTGATTGACGGTCCCCACAAGGCCCAGCGCAACGTCTGCGTGAAATGCTGTCCTCGGCCAAGAACAGGTCGCCACCATCACCCATACGCTGTTTGCAACACCGTCAACAACTCGTTATGAGCTTGCCAACCTCCTGGCGGAGCGCCTGAATCTCTCCTGCACTATTGTTCTGGAGGCGGTAGAACAGTTGTGGCACAATCAATTAGAGGAAACCTACGTCCTACCAGGTGCGCAATCAGTAATAGCAATGCTCGCGGCCGCTAATATTCCGCGCGCCTATCTCTCGAATATCTGGCCACCATTCTTCGAGGGATTTGTCCGTCATTTCCCAAGCGAGGGCCGCCTGAGTCCTTGCTACCTTTCGTTTCGACTAGGACTCGTTAAACCAGACCCTCAATTCTTCCGTACAGTCCTAGCGGATCGAGGGATTGCCCCACAAGATGCCATAATGATTGGCGATACCTACCATAACGATATTGCGCCTGCAATCGAGCTAGGAATAAAAACTGT
>CAUYTY010000157.1 GCA_963575655.1 Gammaproteobacteria bacterium
GAGGAAGTCTTCGCAAATTATGCGTAATCATTTTATGGTGGCTTTGCTATATTTCCCCATCTTGAAAGCGCCCACGCTCACCCCATGCCGCGTCTCATCGGAACTTCGCCCTTCTTCACTCGAAGGCGACCCCATCTGAAAACTTCCTTCGGGGATTGAGACCATCTCCGGCTCGAACGATTTCCGCGTTACCGGCGGTGGAGTAGCTGCAATACGCGCCTGTTCTTCCGTTGCTTGACGCTGCCGTTGTTCCAGGTCCGCCAGACGTGCTTCATAAGCCTTGCGTTTCGCTTCCGCTTCCGCAAGCCGGGTCGATTCCTCGGCCTCGCGCTGCTTCTGCTCCAATTCCGCAACACGCGCCTCTTCTGCGATCCGCTTGGCCTCCAATTCAGCTAACCGCCCATTATTTTGCGGCAATACCGTTCCCGTCATCGTTCCAGTGGATAGTGGAGGTGCTA
This sequence comes from Gammaproteobacteria bacterium, assembly GCA_963575655.1. NCBI lineage: Bacteria > Pseudomonadati > Pseudomonadota > Gammaproteobacteria > Gammaproteobacteria bacterium. The sequence continues at coordinate 459 of CAUYTY010000157.1, forward strand.
CCAGAATCGCCGGAGCCGGCACTACCGGAGGAATGAAATAGAATGCCCCCTCCAATGAGGAAGCGTCCCAAGGCGTCTGTTTGTTCTTGGTGTCTCGTTTCACGTCCACCCGTACATCGCGCAACATCAATTGCACATCCACTCCCGCATCCGCGATGTGTCGCAGTAGATTGAAGGTAAATGGACTGTTGCGCCCCTCACCATCATCGGCGAAACCACCAGGGTCGGTGGAATACACCAGCAAGGTGCCGTCGGGGGTATCCATCTTAGCCAACCCGCCCCCTACCGACCCACGTTTCCCGCGACTCAGAAATGGATTATTGCGGCAAGCATCCAGAAACACCAATTTGGTTTTGGCCTTCCCCATTTTCTCAAGCATGGCGCCTGCCTTAATCGCCTGCCGCTCAATCTGGTCCTCGCGCTCGAATTTAGCATCGACCGGCAACAGATAATTCTCGCCCTTGACCTGAAGCCCATGTCCGGAATAGAAAACCAGCGCCACTTCGCCACCGTTGATCTGCTGGCCAAAGGCATAAATGCTGTCATCCATCTGGGTAAGGCTCGCATCCTTACGCAACGTCACCTGAAAACCAAGCCGTTGCAGCGCCTTGGCAAGGTCGGTAGCGTCGTTGACCGGATTGGGCAACGGTTGCAATTCACTCGGCATCGCATGGTAGGCCGAGTTACCAATGACCAGCGCCACGCGCCGTCCATCCACCGCCAAGCGTTCTGACCCCACCCGTTCAAAGGCGTGCGTTCCTCCAGTCTCTGTTCCGCCCCCGACATCCATCCCTCCTCCCGTACCGCGCACCAGATCCTCACAGCCGGAACTCAACATCAGAGCCACCACCACCCCAAAACCCACCAACCCCTTGACTAACCACCACTTTACCGTTGCCATTGCCATCGTGCTCTCCTGGTTTAGCCATCGTTGTAGTATTACATCATTCCCACGCTCCGCGTGGGAATGCATCCCGCGACGCTCCTACGTCGCGGGTCTCGAAATACTGCACATTCATTGTGGTTATTGCGTTCCATACGGTCATATACCGCGATGACTTCCGCCTTGTT
>CAUYTY010000158.1 GCA_963575655.1 Gammaproteobacteria bacterium
GTGAAGGATAATGGATACAGGCACTTATCTTGTATCTTACGTCGAACTCAGGTTACATAGGAATTGTGGAATACCGCCCGCCGGCGTCTGTCTACTCCAACTCGTGAGGAAGGCAAAGGAAAAGGGGCTCGGCCCTCAACACTGCTTGGAGGTATCCTCCCGGTGCGGGATGTGCGGGATGTGCGGGATGTGTGGGGGAGCGGTGGTTGCCACCAGTGCCGGGGCCTACGGTCGTGCCGCACGGAAGGATCGCGGCCCAAGTGTCTGCGCTGGTGTAATGGTCCCAAGGGAGTTGGCTGATAAGCTATTAGTTGGCGAGCTACGTAACATGCTGCTGTCGCCGTCCTCAACAGAGGAAACGCAGCGAGAAGTATCATGGATTCTTTCAGATGAGCAGGTCCGGGCTGATGCAGTGTCCATCAGTGCTAAAGCGCGACTATCCAGTCTCGACGAAGAAATAAAGCGCCTTGTAGATGCTATTGTCAAGATTGGTATTTCGGATGCCTTAGAAAGGCGTCTCGCCGAGGAGGAAGGAGGAGGAGGAACAAAAAAGCGCTTCGATTTACAATCGAACGTCAGAAGAAAAACACCATCTCTAACCACAGTATACAGAAAACTGGTTATGGATCTGCTGGACGCTCTACAAGATGATGTGCACAAATTTAGGGAGATACTAAAAGTATTGCTCGGTCACATACTAACCTTCGCGTTGGTTACAATAAAGTATGGTAATTTAATACACTCTCAGCCACCCCCGCAAGCCTGGCGAGGTCAATATATCGCCTAATTTGCATGGAATATTCCATTTTTATACTGTCCTCCAACCAACGCGAAGGCTAGTATATCTCGGCCGGAATGAGTGGTGCGCTGCCGGGTGCTATGGATACGGCTTTTCAGATCGGCCACCTCTCGATTCCGGTAGAGCCGCAGTGTTCGGCGAGTTGTTCATCGTGAATCGCCAGCACAACGGCTTCTTCGATCCACTGCCAGACGTTCATTTGGCCAGTTCCCGCAGAACGTTGCGCCATTTCCCTTGCTGCTTTCATCTGCTGCTCGAAATTGGGGGCAAAGGGAGTTAGGCGCACTCCGTCTGGGGATTCGGTGGCAAAAACCGTATCGCCATTTTCTACATGCAGGCGGGCGAGCAGTTCCTTGGGCAGCACCACGCCGACCGAATTGCCGAGCTGGGTGAGTTTGAGAGTGAACATTATAAGGCTCAGTGTTAGTACACCTGTAACGCTAGGCACTGGCCGACCCGAATTTCAGCAACGCAATGCCGTCCATCACCTATTCGCCGACGGCGAAGCAGAAGGCTTTGACCGTTTTGGTGGTAGGGGCAGTGATATCGCTGCCCGGCTGTTATTAAGTAACCCAAGTTGCTACCTATGCGGTGAGAAACGAAAAAGTCCCTCTCCCCCCGGGAGAGGGGTTGGGGTGAGGGAGGGAATTTGTTGATTCGTCAGCATCACGCCCTCACCCCCTGCCCCTCTCCCGGAG
>CAUYTY010000159.1 GCA_963575655.1 Gammaproteobacteria bacterium
TGGATACGATCGCCGGCCGCGAGCTGACCTTGCAGCGCGATGATTTAATCAATGGACAGATTCGTTTCAATGGGACGGCTTCTCAAGAAGGGGTGTTGGTCAATCGCACAGAAATTTCGTTGGATGGCGGCCGAACCTGGATCCCCTGCGACGGCACCAATCAATGGACATACACCTTCACGCCGATTACCGATCGCCCCTATGACGTGCTGATCCGCGCACAGAACACGCTTGGCGTTTATTCAGAGCCCAGTCCGTTGGATCAAGTGCAGATCACCTATCACGAGGCGACCAACACTAGTCTGCTCACCGGCCTTGTGAATGACCTGTGCCGATCCTTCTCCAATGGGGATGTACAAGGCATGCAGGATTCGATTTCAGATTCGTATGTAGGGGGGAAATCCGTATGGCAGAGTGAACTGGATCGAGCCGTGGCGGCGTGGAGTAGCATTGCCATTCGGGTAAGCAATCTCAGCATCGACACCGCCGGAAACCAGGCCGCCGTGCAAGTCACCTGGACCCGCACCTGGAGCGAACAAGGCACCCCAAAAAGCACCAGTGGCTCGACCCAGTTAGTCTTTGTGCAAGAGGGGGCTTGGAAATGGAGTAACACCTCAGGCGATCGCCTGTTTAGTCTGCCCCCGGTAACGATTGAACCAGGCGGGGCAGCACCACCACGGCCACCACAGTTTTAGCCGAGATATGGATACAGATGAAAAATCAATTTCGACCTTTTCTTGTTTTTCGAATGTAATGATCCACGCCATCATGAAGTTCTGGATGAGGCTGCTGATCCCATGCCCCAAAACTCTCATGGAGACCATGGACATAATTCCAGTGTTCCACATAAGTACGAATTGCTTCGAGTGTAAATTCAGAAAAGGACATGTGATTGGCCTTGATCAGAGGGCGAATGGTGGTTAACGTGTCTTCTGGAATACGGATTGATTTAAGGATGCTTTTTATGAGCCATCACCTCCTTTTAAATCAGCGACTCAATCGCAGTCAGGATTTCCGGAATGCGTGCCAGACGACCTTTTCCCACGAGGCCACAAGCCAATTCGCCTTCGTCGGTATCGATGAAGTGATAGCCTATGTCTTTGAGGGTTTGAATGTTTCGCTGTACCAGGGGGTTATTCCACATCCCCGTGTTCATCGCAGGGGCAATCAGAACGGGGCACGTCGCGGCCATGACGGTTTCAGTGAGGAGATCATCGGCCAGACCATTGGCAATCCGGCCAATCACATTCGCCGTTGCGGGAGCAATAACAATGAGATCGGCCTGTTGTGCCAGGCTAATATGGGGGATTGTGGGCTGAGCACGTTTCTGGGAGAGGGTATCCAGCGTTAAGGCCCCAATGAATTTCTTGGCTTCACGCGTAAGAATCGGGATCACCGTATGTCCGACGCCACCTGCTTATCAAGAACCAACACCAAATCA
>CAUYTY010000160.1 GCA_963575655.1 Gammaproteobacteria bacterium
ACTTGTCTGGAAAGAATTATGGCTTGAGACCGTAGGTGGCAACTTGGGTTAAATATTGCCAGGCACTGTTTGCTCTTGCTGATTACACCCGTTGCTTCCTCCCCCCTATTATCCCGATCTATCCCCTTTAACCTATTGAATGGCCATTCTTAGCGATGGTACTTTCTCGTCGTACTTTCCGACCTATGGTTGGATTTCCTATTTCTCCTTTGCTGATTTCTAAAACCATGAGCTTCAATATCAACCAGTATCAGATCAAGCAGGAACCCTTCTACCAACCGACGGGAAACGAGGTTGCGCTTTACGAGGCTGCTTATACCGCTCGTTTGCCGGTGATGCTGAAAGGCCCGACGGGTTGTGGCAAGTCACGATTTGTCGAGCACATGGCGTGGCGGTTGAAAAAACCGCTGATTACGGTGGCCTGCAACGAGGACATGACCGCATCCGACCTGGTGGGGCGTTATCTGCTGGACGCCAACGGTACGCGTTGGCTGGATGGTCCGCTGACACTGGCGGCGCGCTATGGTGCTATTTGCTACCTAGATGAGGTGGTAGAGGCGCGTCAGGACACGACAGTGGTAATTCACCCGCTGACCGATCACCGCCGCACGCTGCCGCTCGACAAAAAAGGCGAATTGGTGGCCGCACACCCTGATTTCCAGTTAGTAATTTCCTACAACCCAGGCTACCAAAGTTTGTTGAAAGACCTGAAGCAATCGACGAAGCAGCGTTTTACTGCATTCGATTTCGACTATCCGAGTGCGACGTTAGAGACGGCAATTCTCGCGAAGGAGACCGGTTTGGATGACGAGATGGCGGGAAAATTAGTGAGGATCGGTATTGCTGCTCGCAATCTTAAGGGGCACGGGTTGGATGAGGGTATTTCGACACGTCTGCTGGTCTACGCGGCAACTCTAATTAAGGGCGGCATTACGCCACGCGAAGCCTGCCGCATGGCCATGGTGTGCCCCATTACAGACGATGCCGATATTCGCGCCACACTCGACCATGCGATTGACGTGATCTTCGACTGAAATAATAAATGGCAGGCATTTGAACCAAGGAGAATACAACTCATGGGAAATAGCAATGTTGAAAGTATCTCGTTTCATACCTAACTGAATGCCAATTAGAGATTGAATACTTCAGCGTTTCCCGTAACCCCATGGTTAAGTTCTTTTGATAGGTAAATGACAAATATGGCAACCCCCTTGTTTCAGGGCGAGATGCAGAACTGGTGGAGCCAACTCAATAGTGGTTTCAAGCAGGTTCAGGGTGTATTCGAAGAGTGCATGACCAAGGCGCTCAAGACGCTGACGCCGGAGGGGGCTAAGGCCTATCTGGAGGGCGCACGTTTTCTCGGTGGTATGGGGCATGGTCGCCGCTGTTTGACAGGAAGTTCCGACGATACCGTCCGCCTCTGGGATAC
>CAUYTY010000161.1 GCA_963575655.1 Gammaproteobacteria bacterium
GTCTAGGTCACACCGTCAACAGCTTTGCTACTCGCGCGGAAAAGGCCGCAACCGCCGAAACCAACGCAACAAAGTTGGAGAACATCGCCAAATTAGCAGCAGCCAGTAAAACCCTCCAACGTGACCCGGAAACTTTCGAGCAGTTTGTAGAGGAAGGGGTCAAGAATGGGCCGGTTGATACTATCTTTATCGATGCCAACACTCTGTTTCAGTCAGGGATAGCCGAAGAGGTTGCCAAGATTTCTCCTTCCGTTGCGGAACAGTTAACCACTGCGCGTGCCACGGGGGGGTTGATTGCCATTCCGACCGAGGAATACCTAATTCGTATTGCCCCCACGGAATTCTCGGAACCATTGTTGGACCATGTTAAGTTCGACCCGGATGGGTACACCCGCGCCGAATCTGTGGACTTCCTCAAGAACCACGCCGAGGAATTACAGGCGGAGGTCGAGCAGGTGCTGAAGGAAAGGCCAGACGCTGAAATATTTCGAGAGAGTCAGGAGCGAGTAAAGCAACGCATCTTGGATGAATTGAATACTACCAATCGATTTCCCCAAGAGGTTAACCACCTATATGCAACCCTCCCGGCTGCCTATGCGGCGACCCGCGCCGCGAAGATGGGTATCACCCCGGAACAGTTCTCTGACCGGAACCCGTTACGGGTAATAGAGAGAAATCTGGGAGGGGAAGAATACGGGCAGAGGGGGGCCGCGACCGATACTATCCATAAAGCAACTCCAGAGCGAGTGGCTAACACATTACCTGAGGCGCGGGAGGTTGCAAGTGAGTTTGTCGGCAGGCAGTTGTATAACGAGAGTACCGGCCTTAACGCGGTAGTATCAATGACCACTCTGCGCAAAATGACCAGTAGAAGCGCCGTGTCTAAATCGGCATCTTTGATGAGTCATATATCGGCTGTGGCGAATGCCGATAAATTATTTAGGCATGCGCTACTCGATCACAGCCACCCGGATGCTAGAGGCGAACCAACCATTGTGGCCTTGCATCGCTACGTTGCGCCAATGATTGACTCGGATGGTTCCGTGTTGGCGGTCAAGATGACAGTCAAGGAAACAACTGGGCCTAATGAGCCGAATCCGCTCTATACGATCGAAACGATAGACGTAGAAAAGCCCGCCAGGATGGCCCCTTCCGGGGAAGGGATTGAGCGAGGTATCGGCGTCGGTGACGTTGCGACGGCCTCCACTGGCGGGCCTAGTGAGAAAGTAGTTCAGTTGTTGCGGGAAGTCAAGGATGCCATGCTCAAACAAGGGAATCGTGGTGCCTACAACCCCCTCGCCAACACCATTATTCTGCTCCAGGACGCCGATCTGAGCACGTTTCTGCATGAGCTAGGCCACTATAGCAAAGCCACCATAAAATGATTACGCATAATTTGCGAAGACTTCCTCGG
>CAUYTY010000162.1 GCA_963575655.1 Gammaproteobacteria bacterium
TGGTCTTCATACCCTAGTGTTGTCCGCTACCGATGTTGTCGGGTTTATCCAGAGCACCAGTTTTGCGGTAACAGTGGATCACACCGGCCCAGCTGTTCAGATCACATCGGCTTATCCGTCACTCAATGGAGTCGTCACGACCAACCTGACTATTGAAGGCAGTATGAGTGATACTAACTTGGTAGGTGCATGGAGCTTAATAGATATAACCATTGGTAAAACACTCGCCAGCGGAACCGGTGCCCTCAATGGTGTACTCACCAGCAATTGGGATACCACGCAGGTGACGGAAGGCATTCACACCATTGTCTTAACAGCAAAAGACCTGATTGGGAATAGTAGCGCTACCACCTTGTCGATCACGCTGAATCACACACCACCAACGGTGATTATTAGCAGCATTCAGCCGTCGAACAACGGATGGGTCAGCGGCAATATCAATATTATAGGAACCGCCTCGTCGGTAGCCCCACTTTCTTGGATTCTGACGGATAGTCGTGCAGGTCTTATTGCCAGTGGCACAAGCAACATTAATAATGCCTTTATCACGGCATGGAACACCGGTGTACAAACGGAAGGCGCCCATACCATTACCTTGTCCGCAACAACGGATACAGGGCTAACCGCTCAAACACGAACCACGATCACCGTTGATCATACACCACCGACGGTCATGTTAGTCCAAGGCAGCACGCCGTACATCAACGGAGCCGTAAGCGGTGACGTGGAAATCCGTGGAACCATCACCGATAACATGGGTATCGCTCGTTGGGAATTACGAGATGATCAAGGGACACTCATTACTCAAAGTGTATCCCCAGCCAATATCATCAACGGCTTTGTGGCCAATTGGAGCGTAAGAATCCCAGAGGGCTATCGGAGCATCACGGTCAACGCTTTTGATCGCACTGGTGCCGTAGGCTCTGGAATCTTGACCGTATATGCCGCACCAGCGCCGATCACAGGAGTGGTGCTCAGTGATATGCCTAGCGACAATGGAGGTTCCCTGCTAATAACATGGAATGCCTCCCCTGCACTACCGACCGTCAATTACTACAATGTCTATCTGAGCACATCGCCGATCCTGAATGTACTTGGCATGAGCGCTATAACCAGTGTGGATGTCCATGCAGCCACCCAAGTGACGATCAATGGATTAAATAAATTTACGAAGTACTATGCCGCCGTTACGGCCGTAGGGATTAGCGAAGCCAAAGGGATTCTGTCTCTTGGTGGCCCGACCGTCCCATCAGACAATATGCCACCCACAACAGTGAATGTCAGCCTAACCGATCTCCATGCCGATCATGGCGGCCAACTACTGCTCAATTGGGGTTTAAGTTCGGATGATTTTACCGGGGCGTACGATGTTGCACGATATGAAGTGTACGTATCATCACAAAATGGATCCTT
>CAUYTY010000163.1 GCA_963575655.1 Gammaproteobacteria bacterium
TGCCGATTTTCAAATGATTTGGATTCACGCAGTTTTCTCGGTCACAAAGATGCATGACAATCATTCTCGGGGGGATTAGGTGTCCATCAATGATCATTGCTGCGCGGTGCGCAAGAATGCCTCTGCGGTCCAAGTAGGCTTGCCCGTAACCTGTCGGATAAAGGTTTCCGGTCCAAATATGGCAAGGGTCTAGGCCGTGGTAGTGCGGGTTTGATTGATCCGGGAGCGGACCGTTTTTGTTCACTGTTGAGAAAAACTTGCGAATTGCTTGTTCAGTGAACTTGACGGGATTGGGACGACGATTTATTGCGCGTATAGCTGTGTTCATGGTGATTCATGGATGGAGTCAGCGTCTTGCGGGTGGTGACACACCCGTGAGACGCGCCAAATTACTTGTTCTTCAGCATCTCCACAAGTTTGGAATCTCGAATCCGCTGCTTTTCGGCGGTTTGAAGAGCACTGTAAATCTCGCCGATTTGCTTGGCTCCCTGCTCAGTCGGATTTTTGAAATCCCATTCCTGCCCAAGGGCTGTTCTCGCAGCTCTGCCGACATTGATATTTGCCATCCGTTGTTCTTCCGCGGTCAGCGGGATTTTCTGCATTTTGCCGTCCACCTTGGCCGTGATGAAGTTTTCAATCGGAGTCATTTGGATCTTATCCGAATTGTCGGCAGCCATGTTGTTCCAATTGAAAATGTATCGGTCGATGGGATCGATTTTGGCTCCAATCGTGAGGTTGCCTGGATCAATGATGCGAATCATCGAATCTGTGACAGCCCCTCCGATTTGCTCTCCCATGTTCGAAGGAAACTCATCACCCCAGACTGTGATTTTGGGTGGCGCGGACTGCGGGACAATCGCGTAACCGATCCGTTTGGCCCACGATTCCACAATGCCGTCTTCGGCGCGCGGATAAATGTCTCGCTGCACCTTGTCCATTTCGCGGATTGGCTGGCGGATGAGGTTTGGCACAAATCCTGTCACGATATTGCTTGTGACCTGCGGAACGAATTTATCAGGCGAACTCCATGCCTTGCCGATGTCTGATAATCCTTTGAGGTAGGTTTTATCGGCCATGGCGTTCTGAACGTGCTTGAAGAATCTTCCTACCACTTGGGCGTCCATTCCTCCTGATTGCTTCACATCGTTGGCGACGTCCACCGTGCCGGACAGGAGGGATGCCAACGGATCGAGTCCGGAATACGAATAGTAGGAATTTCCCATGCCAGGCAAACGGATGGACATTGGAGGCATCACGCGATTTTCAGTGTCACGCTCACCTCGATTGCTCGAGGTGAATCCGGTTGATCCGGTGATCCATGGCAGATCATCCTCATCGTCTCCATCGGTGGCATTCTTGCCGTCGTTGACGCGACCCGGGCACTTCATCGCAGAATGGGAGC
>CAUYTY010000164.1 GCA_963575655.1 Gammaproteobacteria bacterium
AAATTGATTGCCGAGCGGTTGCAAGGCAGTCGTCCCAATTTTGCGATTGTGGATCCCAGTACCGGTGAGGAGTTGGTCAAGGCGAAAGGCCGCATTACCATTCGGACTATTCGCCGCTTGGAGGCTTTGGGGTTGGAGTGGTTGCAGGTTCCGACGGAAGATCTGGTCGGTCGTTTTGTGGCCAAGGATATCCACATTGCGGCCACGGGTGAGGTGGTTGAAGCGGGCACCGAAATAAGCGACGCCCTGTTGGTCCGCTTTGAAGAGGCCGGGATCAGTGCGGTGGAGTGTTTGTTTATTGATCACGCGACTGTTGGGCCTTATTTGCGCAATACCCTGGCCAGTGATAAAAACCAGACGGTGGAAGAGGCCTTAATTGATATTTACCGGATGATGCGTCCGGGGGAGCCGCCGACCGTTGATGCAGCGACCGCATCTCGTGAGCCTGTTTTTGATCCAGATCGCTATGATCTATCCACGTTGGTCGGATGAAGCTGAACAAGCGTTTGATGTGCTGTGTGACCTGGATATTCGTGGTCGCGCGCGGAAGATATCCCGCGTGATTGATATTCTGCTCAAGCTCAAGGATGGTCATGGCAAATTAGACGACGTTGACCATTTGGGTAACCGCGGGTTCGTTCTGTGGGGGTTGAAACCAAGTACGCATCGGTTTGGTGCGGATGGAGCGAGCTAACGAGCGGATGTCCACGGCGGATGCGGATGCACTATGCCGCATGACATCATGAACTCAAGCCATTTTCGGCGGTGATCCGGGAATTTTTTTCCGAGCCAGTTGTCCCGGTTGCCGGATCAGACCAACCCTTGTCAGAGTACCATAAGCGGCGTTTTCGTTTGGGGCCGAGGGTATGACCCGTGAGCGGGCTGGGTTTGAGGTGCGAGACGTGCATCCGACCCATTGGCGCATCTGCCCGATTGAGACACCAGAAGGTCCCAATATTGGTTTGATTAACAGCTTGTCGACCTATGCACAGATCAATGAATTTGGTTTCATTGAGAGCCCTTACCGGCGTGTGGAGGAGGGCAAGGTGACAGAACAGGTGGATTATCTTTCTGCGATCGAAGAGGAAAATTTTATCATTGCCCAGGCGAATGCCGAGCTGGATCGGCATGGGCGGTTGACGGGTGAGTTGGTGCAGTGCCGGCATATGTTGGAGTTTACGGTTTCCACACCCGACCGTATTCAGTACATGGATGTTTCGCCCCCATCCCCTTGGCCGCCCAACCCAAATGGGTCTCCAAAATTTGCCCCACATTCATTCGCGAGGGCACACCGAGGGGATTCAAGACCAGATCCACCGCCGTACCATCGGCCAGATAGGGCATATCCTCCACCGGGTTGATTTTGGAAATCACCCCCTTGTTCCCATGGCGACCCGC
>CAUYTY010000165.1 GCA_963575655.1 Gammaproteobacteria bacterium
GTTTAAGAGTGTCATTCCAATTGTATTGTTGGGTTCCAGACCCACCGCTTCCGCCGCCGCTCATGGTATTTCCCTTTCAAAAACTGTTGCCACGGGCTTCAGGCCCAATACCCTACCCCATCCCTAGCGACCTTCAATACGCCAATAGGTCGCGCCCACTTGACGCGCTAACAGGTCGAGCCAAGACACTATGGCGTCCCGATGCTCTAACCCCTTGCCGTCAAGAATCCAGATATTCATGCCCACTTCTACGCCTTCCAGCCTTTCCACGACCATCCACGCGACGTGGTTTCCATCATTCGTGAAGTGGAACAATCCCGCCCTTCCGTTTTGGATGCGACTTAAAACAAAAGAGGGCGACCATCGCGCCCCCGTCTTTGCCTTCACCCGCTTTAAGGATTCCTCGACTACGGGCCAAACCCTCGCGACTGAATCTACCGGGGCAAGTCTTATCAGAAGTTTCTCCCGCCATCAGTACCGAATGTGTTTGTTGCGTCGTGGCAAACGAAGTTGTAAATGTCATACTTGCCGTTGACCGAGGTCGCCACGGGAGCAACGCCCGCAGGCCACTTCAACGTCCCACCACCGGCCCAAGTCACCGTATGCACCCGCCGTATTGAACGATTACCGTGTAGCGTTGACCGGCCACCGCAGCGGGTAGCGTAATCGTGATGTTTGCAGCCGTTACGCACTTCTGCAAGGCCCGTTGGATAGGTCAATCGTGACCGCGCCAGCCGTTACCGTGGGGGTGAACGGGACGCCGTTTAACTTGATGAAGTCACAATCGGAAATGCGGGCTTGCGTGATGTAGAGAGCGCCTGGGCCGTTGAGTCGCGCAAACCATTCCAGCAGCCAGCGAGCTAAAAGAGGGGCGTCAATCCCCGTAGGTGGTTGCGCTTTGTTGCGAGTAAGCATTAGTCGGTTCCCGCGCTTTTTGCGGCAACTTTAACGTCCATTATTTCCGTGTCCCCGGCGAAATTCAGCCTAAACCTCGCAAAACGAGCCGTCATATTGAAGTCAAAGCGCCTTAACGCAGTGGACCAAGTAACGGTTTTCTCTGCCGTATCGCCTGACGTGATAATTGAGTAGTTCGTGGGGGCGGTGAAGGTAAAGACCTCGCACAGCATTTCGTCATTTGAATAGATGTTGTTGCCCGCGTTTGTCAGCATAGGCGTGACGCGGGTGAAATTGGTTATCGAATCTTCGTCCCCCATGTATTCTGTGGTCAGCCAATTAACCAAATACGCAATCCCGCTTTGTCTTTGCTTGTCCACTCGTATACACGGATTCGCAGAGAGGTTCACAATCACATTACCGTAATTGTTGTTAGAGGAGTCGCCCGCGTTATATTGCCTTGCCGACATTG
>CAUYTY010000166.1 GCA_963575655.1 Gammaproteobacteria bacterium
CAATCTTGAGTAACGGATTGAAAAATATAAGAAAAGTTATTTAGGGGCAAGTCTAATACAAGGCCGCACCCATTAAGAGCAAGAGCGCTATTGTGGCTCAAGGGACGCAAACCATTGGTGCGATTAGCTTTACACCTTCTACCTTGGTTACCGGTGGTACCACAACTGCCAGTGCCACGGCGACTTCTGGTCTTTCGGTGATTTTCAGTTCGACAACCCCTGCCATCTGTACTACCGGCGGTACCGACGGTAGTGTTGTGACGGCGGTGGCCGCTGGCAATTGTACGGTGGCTGCTAGTCAAGTAGGTGATCTCAATTGGAAGCCTGCTACTCAGGTGACCCAAGGAATTACTATTGCGCAGTCCTATTCCTTTGAGCCGGAGATGCTGTCGATCCCTGCGGGGAGTTTCCGAATGGGGAGCGCGTCGAATGTTAATGGTAATGAACGGCCACATCAGGTGACCGTGGCGGCATTTGGGATAAGTAAATTCGAGATAACTTTTGATGAATACGATTATTTTGCCAATGCCACCAGTCGAAGAATGCCGAATGACCAAGGTTGGGGGAGAGGCAGTCGGCCGGTGGTTGATGTGAATTGGAATGATGCAACCGCCTATGCCCAGTGGCTGAGCACGCAAACCGGTAGGAGCTATCGCCTGCCAACCGAGGCCGAGTGGGAATATGCCGCGCGAGCGGGGACGACGAGGGAACATTGGTGGGGAGATTCGCTGGAGAGCAACCGGGCGAATTGCGACAACGGATACTGTGGCGATGCGTGGCAATATACTGCACCGGTAGGTTCCTTTGCGGCCAATCCGTGGGGGTTATACGACACGGTGGGCAATGTATGGGAGTGGACTTGCTCGGCCTACGACAGTTCGTACAGCGGAGGTGAGAAGGTTTGTCAGACAACAGGTGATGCCGATCGGGTGATTCGCGGCGGTAGCTGGGGCAGCGGTGCCAGCAACGCCCGCGTAGCTCTCCGCGACAGCTATGCGCCCGGCAGCCGCGGCAGCAATGTCGGTTTTCGCCTGGTCAGAACTCCTTTTTAGCTTTTGGCTTTTATCCTTTTTACCTTTTTCAGGTTGTTGTTGTTGATTTTTCTGTTGATTTTGCACTGAAGGCCGTTACCTCTTGGGGTAGCGGCCTTTGGTTTTGGGGGGTAGGGGGTTGATTTTCCCGCGCGCAGCGCGCGGCGTGCATTTTTTGTGGTTATTGATAGTGATGGGTGTCTGACAATTGTCAGACATCTGTCTGACAAATACCGGGCGGAACAATTGTTTTGTCAGACAGGGTTGAGGTCTGGTGTCTGACAGATGGGGTGATGGCGGATCACTTACATCGTTCCCACGCTCCGCGTCACTGCCATTAAGTTAAGGGAATCTCTCCTAAAACAAATAGTTACATCGTTCCCACGCTCCGCGTGGGAATGCATCCCGCGACGCTCCTGCGTCGCGTAGCCCCTGTTGGCGCTACCAGGATTCAGTCCATGGGTAGAAGTCGTTACATCATTACCGAGCCAGCCCAACCACATTTTCTCACTTGCACGGTACTGGAGTGGTTGCCCATATTCACTCGCCCGGATGCCGTTCAAATCCTGTTCGACACCTGGGACTATCAGCGACGAAATAATGGATTACGCCTATATGGCTACGTGGTGTTGGAAAATCATTTACACTTCGTCGCTCAAGCGCCATGTCTGGATCACTGTGTGGCCTCGTTTAAATCCTGGACCGCGACACGGCTTATCGAGCTATTGCGGCAACATCAAGTAGAGAGAATTTTGGCACGTTTGAGTTTCGCCAAGCGGGCGCATAAGACAGATCGGCAATATCAATTTTGGCAAGAGGGATCGCACACGGAAATGATCTTGAGCGAGGAAATTACATCGTTCCCACGCTCCGCGTCACTGCCATTAAGTTAAGGGAATCTCTCCTAAAACAAATAGTTACATCGTTCCCACGCTCCGCGTGGGAATGCATCCCGCGACGCTCCTGCGTCGCGTATTGGTGGGGATCACGAACAAGCCGGAAGTCATCGCGCTATATGACCGTATGGAACGCAATCACCACAATGGATGTACCGTGTTTCGAGACACGCGACGTGGGAGCGTCGCGGGATGCGTTCCCACGTGGAGCGTGGGAACGATGTAAGTCGGGCCACCAGTGTAAAGCTGTGAGGATGAGGTTTAGACACGCCAACGGCGTGTCGGTATATCAGCCCAGGGCAACGCCCTCACTGCCATTAAGTTAAGGAGATCTATCAAATAGTTACATCGTTCCCACGCTCCGCGTGGGAATGCATCCCGCGACGCTCCTGCGTCGCGTAGCCCCTGTTGGCGCTACCAGGATTCAGTCCATGGGTAGAAGTCGTTACATCATTACCGAGCCAGCCCAACCACATTTTCTCACTTGCACGGTACTGGAGTGGTTGCCCATATTCACTCGCCCGGATGCCGTTCAAATCCTGTTCGACACCTGGGACTATCAGCGACGAAATAATGGATTACGCCTATATGGCTACGTGGTGTTGGAAAATCATTTACACTTCGTCGCTCAAGCGCCATGTCTGGATCACTGTGTGGCCTCGTTTAAATCCTGGACCGCGACACGGCTTATCGAGCTATTGCGGCAACATCAAGTAGAGAGAATTTTGGCACGTTTGAGTTTCGCCAAGCGGGCGCATAAGACGGATCGGCAATATCAATTTTGGCAAGAGGGATCGCACGCGGAAATGATCTTGAGCGAGGAAATGATGCGAGAGAAATTGGAATATATCCATCTTAACCCAGTTAAACGTGGTTACGTGGATTGCCCGGAACATTGGCGTTATTCCAGTGCGAGGAACTACCGGGGAGAGATAGGATTGGTGGAAATTGACCGATGGTTTTGAGTCTACGATACGCGACGCAGGAGCGTCGCGGGATGCATTCCCACGCGGAGCGTGGGAACGATGAATCAGTGGGAGCGTTGGGGATGCGGCGTCGAATTGAAATTCCCGATCTGTAAATTGATCGATTATCAGAAACGGTGGGCGGAATTGGAGATGAGTTCCAACACTTTCGCTCTAGTGGTCATGGCGCAGTTGAAAGTGTTACGAATCCTGTTCGCGGATCAGATTGACGAAATTTTTGGCACTCATTCTCGTCAACCTGTTCCGAATTTCTTGTGGGTATCCGATAATGAGGGCAACGGGTCACCTCATAATTTCGACGAAGAGCTGGGTGCGTGAGGGGTCAGCAATAGGGGACAGACCACGTTTCTTGTAACTTGACGAATACACCCCATGCGCCGGACGCCCTCACCATCTAGTTTAGATAAAAGAACTCCACCTGGAATCCTGCAATCTCGATGAGATCGCGATTTTCCAGGAGATGATTGTCATCGGTGAGAGGCAGGTCGTTGACCAATACCGCCTCCTTGCATTCCGTAGCGGTGACGACATAACCATCGGAGGTTCTAGTAATAACCGCGCTGGCTTTTCCGGGGCGACCCAGCCGGGTTCGGAGATGTTCTAGCGGCAATTCGGTACCACGGCGCGATCCGTTAAGGACTCGGATAGAGGCGGGTGGTAGGTGTCCCGTGGAGGCCAAGGAGAGCCCGGAGATGGAGGCATCTCCTGCTGAGACTCGTACCGAGGTGTCTCCCATGGAAGGGATAGAGGGATCGCCCGAAGCAGGGGGGGGAGTCGAGATGCTGTAGAGAAGTTCGTGCTTACCAATCCGTACCACGTCGCCCGGGCAAAGCAGGTGGTGTTGAATGGGGGCTTCATTGACGAAGGTACCGTTGGTGCTTCCTAGATCCTCAAGGATATACCCTTCGTCAGTGCGGTATATTTGGGCATGGTAGCCACTCACCGCCAGATTATCGATATGGAGGTCGTTGTTCGGGCGTCGCCCAATCGTTAGACGCTCGCGGTCTAACGGATAGATTCCGACGGTACGTCCAACAAAGGTCAGGGTAAGCTGAATCATGACCTACCTCTGCGGTGTCTCATTTTACCCAGCCTTGAAGTCGGGCGCGCCAGGTACGTCCGCCCTCCGGCCGGAGCCGGGCTAAGACTACCGAAACATTGTCACGCCCGCCCTGGCTATTGGCCATCTCCACGAGGTGGGAAGCCGCTTGTTCCAGATCACCCGAAAGGGTTTTTAACACCAAGGCAATATCGTCGTCCGTCACCATATCAGTCAATCCATCGGAACACAGCAGAAAGATATCTGCTGGATCTACCTGTTCCTCTGAGACTTCAACCCGTATCGTGGCCTCCATCCCTAATGCGCGGGTGACCAGATGGCGGTTGGGAGAGGTTCGTGCCTGCTCCGGGGTATATAGGCCGTGGTCTATCAACTCCTGGATTAATGAGTGGTCTCGGGTCAGTCGTTCCAGGGTACCACCGCGCAGACGGTAGATACGTGAATCGCCAACGTGGGCAATGCTCACCCGATCCGTCCAAAACAGGAGCGACACCACCGTCGTTCCCATTCCGGTGAGATTGCTTTGGCGCGTACCCGCCTCGTAGATGGCCGCATTGGCATGTTCGATACTGCGACGCAGGAGACGGGTGTGAGGGGTCGGTCCGGTATCGGCAAGGGTGGCATCGAAGAGCTTGGGAATACCAGCGCGAATCTCCCGCATAAGTAAGTCGGTTGCAATACCGCTCGCCACTTCCCCCGCCTGATAGCCACCCATTCCATCCGCCAGGATGAGCAGTCCTTGCTCGGCATCCACCGCCACGCTGTCTTCGTTATGCGGACGGACGCGGCCCACGTCACTCAGAAACGCGACTTCCAATATCTCATTATGATGGGTCATAGGACTACGCCTCCGTACCCCCGCGAGCTAACGTCTCGGCGCAACTGGCGATGTCTTGGGCTAGATCGGTACCGTTCTGATAACGCTTGGAGGCATCCTTTTCGAGTACCTTGTTGATAATGGTTGAGAGGCATGGGGCCAAATCGGTGCGTAATTCTCGGATGTCGCGGTGGGCCACGTTAGCGATGCGATACATCAACGTAGCCATGGAATCTGCCGTAAAGGGAAGCTCTCCCGTGAGGAGCTGGTAGAACATCACGCCCAAGGAGAACAGGTCAGAACGACCATCTACCTTCTGGCCAGAAAGTTGCTCAGGAGACATATACGAGGGTGTGCCCATCACCATACCCGTCTTGGTCTTGCTGGAATCTGTAATCCGGGCGATACCAAAATCAGTGACCTTGATTGTCCCAGTATCGGGTTCGTACATGATGTTGGCTGGCTTGATGTCACGATGAACCACACTCTGGGCGTGAGCGTAGGCCAGGGCCTCAGCCACCCGACGCACGAGGTCGAGCACTGTGGCTACGGGCAGTAGTCGGTCTTGGGTGGTATAGCCGGCGAGGTCCTTACCCTTGAGTAGTTCCATGGCGATGTAAGCCAGGTCATGCTCCTCTCCTGCGTCGTAGATGGTCACAATGCAGGGATGAGACAACCGTCCCGCCGTCTCCGCCTCGCGGAAGAAGCGTTGTTTGACCTCAATGAGTTCATTTCCGTCGAACTCCTGGGATAGCGCGATTGTCTTGATCGCCACCACGCGGTTGATCTTCGGGTCACGACCGAGATACACCGCACCCATCGCACCACGCCCCAATTCCCGCTCGACCTGATAACGACCTAGCATCGGTTTTTGGGTGCCTTCCTCGGACATTACCAAGGTTCCACCCGGAGAAGTGGCACGTGCTCCGCCCAGGACCATCGTCTCTTCTAGGTTACGATTGCGACGCAGACGGTCCTGAATATCCCGAAATTTTGGTTCGTAATCAGCCATATAAGAGAATACGCTGCCGGCCTTTGCGTACTGACGCTTACGTTCGAAGTCCAGGGCTAGGTTGTAGAGCAGTTCCAGGAGTGCGTTGTCCATCGGACTCCGGCGGAACTTCTCGAAGGCCATGTCGAGTTGTCCCTGATTCTGGAAGGCCAGCCCCAGCATTCGGTTACTCTCCGAGGCTGCGGAGTCTGCCGCTTCCTTGCCCTTCTCGGTGACTAGGTAGCGCTTGGTGGTGAGTAACAGATGCCCGGTGATTAGTAATACCACCGGCACCATAAGGTGCAACCACAAGGCCGGACCGGTCATCAGTACGAAATGAGCAACCACCAATCCGATCAACAACAGCGCCGTGGCGATTGCCGCAGTGCCGGCCTTGAGGTGGGGCAAACCAAGGGTCAGGTACAGCACCAACACCAGCGTGATCAACCACTCTACCCAGTTTGCCCACTCGGGGGTCTTGTAGAAGTGGCTCTGTAGGATCGAAGAGACCTCATGGGCCAGGATCTGCGCTGACGAGGTCGCCGGTGAGGCTGGGGTGGGATAAGCATCACCTACCCCCTTGGCGGTGGTGCCAATAATGACAATCTTGCCTGCGTACTTGGTGGGGGAGATTTTGTTGTTGTAGACATCGAAAAAGGAGTCCACCGGAAAGGCTCCACGCCCATCCTTGTCAGGATAAAAGTGTGGATACATTCGTAGGTAGGAGTCAGTAGGTAGGTTAAGCCGACCGAGTTGTACCCCTTCCCCCAAACGTAGGCGCATATCTTCGGGTTTGAGATTGAGGTACTTGGCGGCCAGTACCAATGAAATAGATGGGTAATACTCTCCAAAATAGTCCAAAACGATTGGTTCACTCCGCACAGCTCCATCAACGTCACGGTATACGGTGAGATGGCCGATAGCGGTGGCCGCGCCCCCGAATTCTGCAAGAGGCGCTAGGAACTGGACTGCGGACAGCGGCATCAACCCGTTATTGGCTGCATCTACCTCATCGCTCACCTTGGTGAGGGCATTGCGCCGCAGGTAGTCGGGTAGAATCCGGTCGGGGCGCCCTTCAGGACGACCGAGGTCAAAACCTATCCCCAACACCACATTGCCTGCTCGGCGAATGGCCTGCGCCAGATAGCGGTCGAGGTCGAGGCGTCCCTCGGTTTGCGTCAGCAACTCGCGTAGGTGCGTGGCGTCTTCGGGTGCGCGCACGAGATAACTGGAGGCGGTTAGGAACGTGGCAAGCTGAGTAAGTACCTGATGCTCCCGTTCCTCTGGGGTGCGGGGCTTAGGTGCGGGGTGCCCGGCGAGACTCGCCGTGGCTTGATCCAGAAGGTTTTTGAGGGTTACCGCCTCGGCGTGTAGACCGGGCAGGCTAGAGTTGTCGTAGCGTTTGTTCAGTTCATCGCGGATAGCGACCAATCCTCGATCTACCTGGGGCTCGGTGTAGAACACCGTGTTGCCGATTACTTTTGTACCACCTTTGGAAAGGATATCGAGCAACTTTGCCTGAACATCTCGGGGCCAAGGCCAGCGGCCCAGATTTGCGATGCTTTGGTCGTCAATGGCGATGATCGCCACCTTGTCACTGGGTACGCGGTCGTTGGCCTGTACGCCGAGGTCGTAGGCCTTACGCTCTAAGCCCTGCAAAAGGTCTGAATTAGTAGTGACAATCACCAACAAACTGACTGCTATGCCGACAAACCAGTCCTTCTTCCAAAATGCGGTTTTCAAAGGCATGTCCCCCGAATTGTTTGCCTGCTGCGGGCTAAGGAGCTATTCCGATGTACGCAACGGCAGAATTATCCCGCCGATGGTGCCACATTAAAACAGTTTCGTGCTCTACCACAATGGGTGTATGTTCTCCCCGTCCATCCTGCTGGCCGTAGCCTTCCGGCCTCTAGCGTCCTGTTGGATGGTTTCTCCCTCACCAATCAAGAATCCCAATGGTCGCCTCTTCGCAACTTACTCCTACCCAACCTTCTTCACCATCGAAGCTCCCCTCTCGAAGCGTGCTGGATCTACGCCGTCACGTTCTGCACTATGCCTTGTCTGGGATAGTGTTGGTGCTGTTTCTGCTCCATGCCCTCCACCAGATCCCCATCCCCTTCCTGGATCGCTTGGAGTTCATCAGCTACGACGCTCGACTCCGCCTGACTATGCCCGGAGGGGTCGATCCACGGATGGTGATCGTAGACATCGACGAGAAAAGCTTGGCCGAGGAGGGGCAATGGCCTTGGCCTCGGGACCGCGTGGCCACCCTCCTGGACCGTTTGTTTGATCAGTACCATGTTGGTGTGGTGGGTTTCGACGTTGTCTTCGCAGAATCTGATCACAACTCGGGATTGAATGTGATGCCGCTGTCCGCAGTCCAGTTCCTAGCGCCTCTTGCAGAATTCGGGGAAACTCAAGGACGATCGCAGTTTTCAGGCCATGTTGCCGGACCTTCAAACCCAGCTCGACTACGACCAGCGTTTTGCTACTGCCCTGCATGGGCGGCGCGTTGTGCTTGGTTATTACTTTGGAGACCAGGCACGCACCGTTGGGAAACTTCCTCCGCCGGTATTGGACGCGGCAGCCCTTGGTGGCCATCACATCAACTCGGTGATGGCTGTCGGGTATGGCGCCAATCTCCCGGTACTCCAGAAAGAAGCCGCCAGCGCTGGTCACTTTACCCCCAGCGCGGATGTCGACGGCATCATTCGGCGCGTACCACTGCTCGTCGAATACGAAGGAAATTATTACGAATCACTGGGTTTGGCGATGATCCGGGTAGCCTTGGATCAGGGAAAAGGCAAACCTGCGGTTGTCCCAGAATTTACCAAAGCGGGTTTAGAGTGGTTAAAGGTTGGTAATTTGCAGCTCCCAGTGGATGACCTTGCCCAGGCCCTGATCCCTTACCGGGGTAAGCGCGGGAGTTTCCCCTACATTTCCGCCAGCGATGTTCTGCACGGTCGGATTGCACCGGAGGTATTGACGCGAACAATAGTTCTGGTAGGTACCACGGCGCCAGGTTTAATGGATTTAAGGGCCACTCCGGTGGGTGAAATCTATCCTGGGGTTGAGGTTCACGCCAATCTGGTGGCAGGTATCTTTGACCATGTCATCAAGGAACGCCCCAGTTATACCCTTGCCGCCGACATCATCCAAACTATATTCATCGGGGGGATAGCGGTGATTTTACTACCGCTACTCAATCCCTTGCTTGCCAGTATTGCCACGACCATCCTAATCATGGCAACGCTGGCCTGGAACTTTGCGGCCTGGCAATGGGGAAACCTAGTATTGCCGCTCGCCCCGGTATTACTGCTGATCATAATTGTCTATGCCATAGATATGACGCTCGGCTACCTCTTGGAATCTCGAGGTAAAAAGCAGATTACTCATTTATTCGGGCAATATGTCCCCCCCGAATTGGTCGATGAGATGTCGCGCTACCCGAGTCGTTTCTCTATGGAGGGTACTAGCCGCGAGATGACGGTATTATTTTCGGATGTACGAAACTTTACCAGTATCTCTGAGGGGCTGGACCCTCCGAGTCTTAGCAAACTTATGAATGCCTACCTCACCCCTATGACGCAGATTATCCACGAAGAACGGGGCACTATTGATAAATACATCGGTGACGCGATTATGGCATTCTGGGGGGCACCGCTGGATGACCCCGACCATGCCCTCCACGCCGTACAAGCGGCACTCGCTCTACAGCGTCGTGCCGTAGAGATCACTGAGGAATTTCGCGCACGGGGTTGGCCAGAAATTCGGATTGGGGTGGGGATTAATACCGGTGTAATGCGGGTCGGTAACATGGGATCCGAATTTCGTACGGCCTATACGGTGATGGGTGATGCTGTAAATCTCGCCTCACGCCTTGAAGGACTTACTAAGCAATACAAAGTTACCCTCATCGTCAGTGAACATACCTACCGCTCCCTGCCTCACATGACCTTCCGTGAACTCGATAAGGTCCGCGTCAAAGGTAAACAGGAACCGGTGGTCATCTACGAACCCCTGGGTAATACCAACGAACTGGATTCGGCGTTGCTCGAGGAACTCAAGAGCTATCGTCAGGCCCTGAATTACTACCGTGCCCAGGATTGGGAGCGGGCCGCCGTGGCCTTTTACCGCCTACGTGAGAAATCTCCTCAGACCTATCTCTACAGTATGTACATGGAGCGATTAGAATTCTTCCGGGCCAATCCTCCCGGTAAGGAGTGGGATGGGGTCTTCTCCTTTACCACCAAATGATTGATGTTGGCTAAAGGTAATCAATCCAAGTTGCTACCTATGCGGTGAGAAACGAAAAGCCCCCTCTCTCCGGGGGAGGGGAGAAAAGCGCGTTAGCTAGCAACTTGGGTTAATCATTTCCCCTTCCAGTGGGAATATGACAAATGGTTATGGGCACCGTTATTGAGCTTCTTGGTTTCGCATTCGAGGTACTAGTCGAGAGCACACTTTTTTTTATTACCTTGGTCCAGGGAAAAACTCGATTTGGGGCGCGGGCGTTTCATGCGGAACTACGGATGATGGCAATACAACCGTTACTGCTCGTCTCAATCTTTGCGGTCAGTCTGGGGCTAATTCTTTCGAGTCAGGCACTTCAATTGCTTGATATTATTAACCTGGAAGGACAAGTCAGCGAATTGATCGTATTGGCATTGGTTCGCGATTTTGCGCCGATCGTGGTGGGTATCTTTGTGGCGGGGCGCGGGGGATTGGCGCTGGCGGTACACCTGGGAGCAATGGTCCGGCGTCGTGAGATTGATGCGTTGATCCTGATGGATATTAGCCGTTTGCGCTTTGTAGTCGCACCGACCTTTTGTGTCAATATAATTAGCATGGTGGCGTTGACTCTGTGGTTTTCGATACTGGCGGTGGTAGCGGCTGCTGGATTTCTGGAATATCGGCGCCAGATCCCCATTACCCTATTCCTGGGGGCGGCACATGAGGTGCTGTCGTGGTCCGATCTAATTATCGGGACGTCTAAAGGAATAGTAATTGGTGCGCTGGTGGTGATAGTGTCTGCCTTTAATGGCCTCACGATTGACCGTCACGCACGCAGTCTATCACAGGTGGCTACCGCTACTGTCGTCCAATCATTGTTGATCGTAATTCTAATCCAACTGATATTTTCTTTGGCTCGTGCCTAATCCTTGCAAATGGGGTATGAAATGTTGACGGTGAGGATCGTAGTGCGTTTTCTACTCCGGTTGTTTTACGGTTACCGCGTCTATAATGATGCAGTATTGAAGGCAGCGGGGCCACTTTTGCTCATTCCCAATCATGTCTCGTGGTTCGATTGGTTGTTCATTGCCCTTTGCCTCGATGATGATTGGCGGTTTGTAACTTCTAGTACCACGGCGCAGACATCCTTTCTGCATCGCTGGATCATGATTAATTGTCATACCTTCCCTATAGACCCAGCCTCACCGTATGCCGTAAAACGTATGGCAGAGTTCCTGAATAAGGGGGGGCGTTTGGTCCTTTTTGCAGAGGGCCGCCTCTCCCGTACCGGGGGTCTGATGAAACTCTTCGACGGCTCGGGTTTTCTATTGTTTGAAACGAAGGCCAAGGTAATTACAGCTTATCTGCGTGGGGCAAATCGTTTGCCGTTTTGCCCGCATCCGGGTTGGCGCAGTTGGTTTCCACGAGTTACGGTACATTTCAGTGAGGTCATTAGCCCTCCCAAGGCGGAGCACCATAGCACTGCTCAAGCACGTGAGCAGCTTACTCAATGGTTGCGCCACGAACTCGTGAAACAACAATTCGCAACGGAGATGCAATTTGGTCCCGCTACGGTATCTGAGGCAATCGCACTCGCGGCACGCCAACAACCCAACAAGGTGATCCTGCAAGATTTCACTGGCCAGGGCATTACCTACCGGCGTTTGATGATCGGGGCGGGGCTGTTGGCCGGGCAATGGAAAAGACGGCTAAAGAATCTGCCACCGCGTAGTCATGTGGGGGTGTTATTACCGAATACTAACGCCTTTCCCGTGGTGCTGATGAGTCTCTGGCAATCGGGTTGGGTACCAGCGATCTTGAATTATTCGACCGGTCCGGCGGTGATGTTGAATTGCGTACAACTGGCGGGCCTGCGTCAGATTATTACGTCGCGGGCATTTGTTGAAAAGGCCAAGTTGAATCTCGAGGCATTTACCGGTGCGAGTGTGGAACTGCTCTATCTTGAGGAGGTACGCACCAGTATTTCGAGCCTGGACCGACTCCATGGGATGGTGCGATCATGGTTGCGGGTAGAAACCAAGAGTTTTGAGCTAGCTTCGACCGATACAGCGGTAATTCTTTTCACCAGCGGTTCCGAGGGGCTACCCAAAGGCGTTGAACTTACCCACGCCAATCTCATGTCGAACATTCGACAGGTACGTGTTAGCTTTGACGTATACGATACCGATC
This sequence comes from Gammaproteobacteria bacterium, assembly GCA_963575655.1. Classification (NCBI taxonomy): domain Bacteria; kingdom Pseudomonadati; phylum Pseudomonadota; class Gammaproteobacteria; species Gammaproteobacteria bacterium. The sequence goes on from CAUYTY010000166.1 coordinate 12,205, forward strand.
GCTTCTTCAATGCCCTGCCGTTGTTTCATAGCTTTGGATTGTCAGTGGGGCTGCTGCTGCCGTTGGTCAATGGAATCTTTATCTATCTCTATCCATCACCATTGCACTATCGTATCGTGCCTGCGGCCGTCTATAACCATGACTGCACGGTAATGTTCGGGACGAATACCTTCCTCAATGGTTACGCAAATAAAGCGCATCCCTACGATTTTCGACAGATCCGTTATCTATTCGCGGGCGCCGAGAAGGTGCAAGAGGCTACCTTTAATCTCTACGCACGAAAGTTCGGTATTGGCATCCTAGAAGGCTATGGTGCGACGGAGTGTTCACCGGTATTGTCGGTAAACCTGCCGATGATGCCGTGTTTCGGCTCGGCAGGGCAATTCCTCCCCGGCATTGAATGGAAACTAGAGCCAATCGATGGGGTAACGGAGGGCGGTCGTTTGTTTGTGCGTGGCCCTAATATCATGAAGGGCTATTTGAACGTAGACGCCAACGCCACTTTCCAGGCCCTCGGTGGTTGGTATGACACCGGTGATATTGTAAAGGTGGATGCAAAAGGTTTTGTTCATATTCTTGGTCGTCTGAAAAGATTTGCTAAAGTTAGCGGGGAGATGGTTAGTTTAACGGCGGTGGAAGATGCCCTGGCCGGGGCTTTTCCCCAACACCGCCTGCGTTGTCAGGTTGCCGTTGTTAGCCTGCCGGACGAACAGAAGGGTGAGATACTGATTGCGGTCACCAACGACCCAAAACTACAAATTCATGAAATTCGTGAGGCCGTGAAGGCCAAAGGACTGAGCAATCTTTGTGTACCTCGTGAACTCCGGGTCGTGAAGGAAATCCCGAAACTGGGGACCGGCAAGATCAATCATCGCGAGTTGGCCAAATTAATGGCTGCGTCCGCATTGCCAAGTGAGGAAAGCGATCTCCATACTTGATTTGCACTTCAAAATCGGATCCGCCGGGAAATAATTGTAACTGTTCACTCTTCCCCTAACTCTCCGGGCCACCTCACCCCTCGGCCCCCTCTCCTGTTAAGGAGAGGGGGCCGAGGGGTGAGATTAGGGGGAGTGAACGGTTACGAATAATTTTATCTCTGTCCTCAAGTTTGGACCTTTCGTCAAACTGATGAGATGATGACTCGCTATTTACGAGGATACCCTCATGCGTTTCCCCTACGGTATTGCTGACTTCCAAAAGATTCATGAGGAGGGTTATTTCTACGTTGATCGTACCGACCGCATCCCATTGATGGAGCGAGCGGGAGATCAACTGCTATTTCTTCGTCCCCGGCGTTTCGGTAAGAGTCTGTGGCTCGCCACCCTGGAGAATTACTACGACCTGACCAAGGCCGACCATTTCGAGATGCTATTCGGCGGGCTGGCGATTGGCAAAAATCCGACGCCACTGCATAACCACTACCTCATGCTCATGCTCAATCTCAATTTTTCGATAGTGGACCCAGGTGGAAACAACGATGTGATTCGACGCTCTCTGCATCAGCATATCAATAGCTGTATCTATACCTTCTCCGTTCAATACGAGAAATACCTGCCGCGCCCTATCGAACGAGTGGAGGATAATAGCTTTTCCTCCCTGCATAATCTCCTGACGGTAGTGGCCGAGACCAGTCATAAGATCTATCTGCTCATCGATGAATACGACAATTTCGCCAATGCGGTGATGATGAGTCACTTGCGTGGTACCGATCGTTATCAGGAATTGGTAGAAGGGGAGGGGGTACTCAAAACGTTTTTCAAGGCAGTAAAGGCTGGGGCCGAGGGGCGGGGGATAGACCGGGTATTCATCACCGGTGTTTCGCCGGTGGTGCTTTCGGATGTAACCAGCGGTTATAACGTGGTGAAGAATATTACCCACGACTCAGATTATTACAATAGACATTATCGGAAACCCAAAACCTCACCCCCCGCCCCCCTCTCCTTAACAGGAGAGGGGGAGATTTTTTGCCTGTTCCGTCCAGGAGTTAAGCATAACAACGGAATAATTCTCCCCCCTCCTGTTAAGGAGAGGGGGTTGGGGGGTGAGGTTTCCGATAATGTCTAATGTGTCCGGACAAAAGTATTTTCGGCGGAGCACTCCGTCTTAGATAACCCAAGTTGCCACCTACTTGCCCCCTCCCCAGCCCTCCCCGTAAACGGGGAGGGAGTAGACCGCAGACCTCCCCCCGTTTACGGGGGGATTGAGGGGGGACGATTGGATGCGATCCCGAATTTTGAATAGGTGGCAACTTGGATTATTTAGAACGTTTCCGGCCTCGCTTACGATTTTGTCTTCCCTTATTCTTATTTCTTATTTTCAATTTCTAATAACGTATTTTTTGCTATTTCAAAAAGTCGGCAGGCAGCGTTAAGGCCAATTCCCTCACTTCGCGCCTGGAGTACCTTTGCAATCAGGCTTATGGGTTTTTTTATATTCTCCATAAATGTTCCTTTTGTTTCTGAAAAAACATTCCGACAGCTATTGCATTCATAAAGATTTCTGCTGCCGTTGCTGGATGTATTATAAGTTTTGGAGATACGGCAGTCTTCAGAATTGCAATGAAGGCAGCGGATTGTGGTCAACATTAAGAGCTTCTTCAAATTATCAGGAAATGGGATGATTTTAGCTTAAGATAGAATAGTGTATAATTTTCAATCGATTATAGCAAGAATCAAAATAGACCAGTGCCCTCCCCTGCGAGCAGCTGGATTAGTGGCCGCTAAGTATACCCTCTAACTTCCTGTGGTCATCAAATTTGGCGAACGTATTGACTAATAATAGATTATTTTTACTTGCTTGTCCCCTAACCAACGCGCAGGTTAGTAGACCAGTGCCCTGTTCTCTTCATTTGCTTTTGGGTGTGATAGTGTTTTTTTCTTATAGCTGATTCTCATGCGTTTTAATGCTTGACCAATGCCGCTCCTACTCACCCCTAAACGTTTAGCTCGCTCGAATTGATAGGCGTCAGGGTGCATTTCAACATCACGCGCCAGCGATTCCCTATTAATTTTCGTGGCGGGTTTGTCTCGAGTTAGTTTTGGCTCCAGGCGTGAACGCCAACGCGTCAAAGTGGCAATCCCAATTCCAAAGCGGCTTGCGATTTCTGCGTAGGTGAGCTGTTCTTGTTCTTGTATGGCGAGCACTTTGCGACGGAAATCAATTGAATATGTCATGGGTTTAATCACTTTATAATGGCTTTGCTATAGTTTACAATCCCACCTTGGCGCTTTATTTCCTCAAATATTTCGGGCGTCACTGTCGTTATCCCGAAAGAATGTTGGACGAGAATCTGGCCATGGATCGTAATCGCATTCAATATGTGGTCGCTTTGCCCCATGGTCGAACCTTGGTAACCCAGGCGCTCGCCGTTAGTGAAACTAATTCCGGACAGACTATCACCATCGATCAATTGGCCGATCGTTTTGGTGTAGAAGCGATGCTGGAGGCCCCTCGTGATCATACTTTTCTCGCGTCGCTGCTCTATTACTTTGGAGTGTTGACCCAGGCGGGACGTGATGAATGGGGACGGCTCTGTCTGACTATTCCGAATTTGGTGGTGCGTAAGCTCTACGCCGAACGCCTCCAGGAGGTGCTCCTCCCTGATTACGAGGATCAAAAGCGACGCCAAGAGGCGGCCTTTCGTTTCTGTGCCAAGGGTGATCTCGTGCCCCTGTGTGATTTCATCGAGCAGCGTTACTTCAAGGTCTTCGATAATCGTGACCTGCGTTGGTCCAATGAATTGGTGGTCAAGACGGCATTTCTCATCCTGCTCTTCAACGATACCTATAGCAAAGCCACCATAAAATGATTACGCATAATTTGCGAAGACTTCCTCGGTAGTACGGCGTTCTCTTTTGTCAATCGCCTTTAATTGCGCCCACTTATGTTCGATGGGATTGAAATCTGGTGAATAAGGTGGTAAATATTCCAGAATATGGCCCGCATTTTTGATGGATTTTTGAATTGGAAAGTTGCGTTATCCATCACAAGAACGCAATTGGGAGGAAGTTTTGGGAGTAAATCTTGGGTGATCCAAGAGTAAAACACATTACTATTGATGGTTCCGGTAAAGAGCGTTACACATACCAATCAACGCTCCAATGGCGTTCACTCGCCCTTTAGCATTCCAATCTTGCTTGCCAACGCAACGCTTGCCAATCGGCGCGTAGCCATTGCGGCGTGGCATATCCACCGCGAATCCAGCCTCATCGACAAAAACTATGCTTCTCCCTTCTGCTTCATATACTTCCATTCGCTCTTGAAAGGCTGTTCTCTTCTCTTCATTTGCTTTTGGGTGTGATAGTGTTTTTTTCTTATAGCTGATTCTCATGCGTTTTAATGCTTGACCAATGCCGCTCCTACTCACCCCTAAACGTTTAGCTCGCTCGAATTGATAGGCGTCAGGGTGCATTTCAGCATCACGCGCCAGCGATTCCCTATTAATTTTCGTGGCGGGTTTGTCTCGAGTTAGTTTTGGCTCCAGGCGTGAACGCCAACGCGTCAAAGTGGCAATCCCAATTCCAAAGCGGCTTGCGATTTCTGCGTAGGTGAGCTGTTCTTGTTCTTGTATGGCGAGCACTTTGCGACGGAAATCAATTGAATATGTCATGGGTTTAATCACTTTATAATGGCTTTGCTATATTACATCGTAGATTCGGAAACCGCCATTGAGCGTGGTTATGCCGATCTTACTCTCATTCTTCGACCGGATATTCGCCGTTATCGTCTACTCGATCATGTACTGGAATTCAAACATCTGCGTTGGGAGGAGCTAGGAATGAAAGGCGAGGAGGGACGTGGATTGGCCCGAGAGGTTTTACGAGGATTGCCACCGGTAGCCGCGCGCTTGGCCGAGGCTGAAAGGCAATTGGCCCGTTATCGCCAAGCCCTGGAACGGGCCTATGGTGAACGACTCAAACTGAGAACCCACGCAGTGGTGTGTATTGAGTTGGAGCGCCTGGTGTGGTAAATCAACGCACGAAATGGCGCTGTTTCTTTGCTGGCCAACCCTTATTTTAGCTACTTGAATACGCCTTGCACGGGATGATATCTTCGGTGGATGTATTTTTCGGGTGGTGATTGATTCTTTGCTTATTAATCCCAAGACCGTACCATAAAAACCGAAAACACCCAGTTATTGGCAGTGTTAGAAACATACTGGTGAGACCGTCATGATTCTTAGAACACAAACCTCTTGGCTTACCTTGCCACGTAAATTTCTGGGCATGGGTGGATTAGTGGCGCTTTTGTTTATTACGCCGACTTACCTGCTGATGGAAAGATATACCACGCACCTGGATGTGCAACAAAATGAGATCGTCGGCTCTCTTTATATCACGCCAGTGCTCCAGTTTATTCAATTTGTCCAGCAGCACCGTGGCATGTCCAGTTTGGTCCTCAATGGTAAATCGGAAGTCCGACAAAAATGGTTGGCAAAACGTCAGGAAATTGATCATCTGATCGTGCTTATTAATGAAAATAATCTGAAACATCCAGAACTATCGATGGAGTCTCCCTTTAAGACCCTCGAGCGTCACTGGCGAACGCTGGAAGAGCAGATTGAGCACTGGACTCCCATGGAAAGCTTCCAGCAACATACCGACTTGATCGAGAAAACCGTGATGTTTTGCGATCAAGTAGGGGATCGTACCAGCTTGTCCCTTGACCCGACCTTAACTGGGAATTATCTGGCGCGCATTACCATTCATCATTTACCCATGCTTACTGAATATTTAGGACAGATGCGGGCATTTGGAGGCGCGATCCTGGCCAAAAGACAGATTACCGACGATGAACGATTGCGTATTTCCTCTGGAATCTACCTGGCCCGCCAAGAATATAATTCCTTTCGTCAATCTCTGGATAAGGCGTTTTCTGGAATGCCTGAACTGAAATTAGCAATGGGAGGTCTATACGGAAATATTAGTAAGACCGAAGAAGCCTTTCATGTGATAGAAAGTGCCATCATTAAGACGGATGTTTTGAGTTATGACCCGGTTCGTTACTTTGAGGTGATTACCCAGGGGATTGACCCGCTGTTCGTACTGGTGTTCGAGGCCAATACTCAATTGAACCATTTTCTGACTGAGCAGAAAGCACAGTTGGCGGGCGAACGTAATCTGGTGCTGATCTCCACTATTGTGCTTTTTTCGGTAATTGCCTTGCTGGCCAGTCTCTTTGTGCGCAATCTACTGCGCAGCCTGGGGGGAGAACCAGAATTTGTCGTCGATTGTGTCCGGCGGGCGGCGGAGGGGGACCTATCCTTTAATATCGTTCTCCAGGTTGGGGAAAAAGACAATCTCCTCAGTGCCGTTCAGCAAATGGTGGAGCGTCTTCGCAATGTGATTCGTGAAGTACGTACCACTGCCAATTCCATGGTCACCTCCGCGATGGAATTTTCCGCTACCTCTCAATCTTTGTCCCAGTCGAGTACCGAACAGGCGGCAAGCGTTGAAGAGACCTCAGCCTCATTGGAACAGATATCGGCCTCCATTGATCAGAATTCAACGAATGCTACAGCTACCGAGGAATCGGCCAAGAAATCGGCCAAGGAAGGCGAAGAAAGTGGCAAGGCCGTGGCCGAAACGGTCGAGGCAATGCGCCGCATCGCCGAGCGTATTGGATTTATTGAAGATATTGCCTACAAGACCAATTTGTTGGCATTGAACGCCGCCATCGAGGCGGCACGAGCCGGAGAACACGGTAAGGGTTTTGCGGTAGTCGCGGCGGAAGTCCGTAAACTCGCCGAAAATAGTCAGATCGCGGCCCGCGAGATTAGTACCCTGGCCAAATCGAGTGTGGCCGTGGCGGAACAGGCAGGTAAACGGCTGGCCCTGTTGGTCCCAGGAATTAGGAAAACGGCTGAGTTGGTTCAGGAAATCACGACGGCCTCCCGAGAGCAGGCCTCGGGTGTGGCTCAGGTTAGTGCGGCGATGTCTCAAGTGGATCATGCGGTACAACAAAACGCGGCGGCCTCCGAGGAATTGGCGAGTACAGCAACCGAAGTAACTAGCCAAGCTGAGATGCTCAACCGATTAATGGCCTTCTTTCGTTTGGATGACTCCCAGACCTAACTGTTCATTCTCCTCCCAAAAGAGTGAGGGCTGGAGGGGGGCGACAAAGAATTACCAATTTAAGCTACTACGTGCCTGGTTGAAATCCAGGTTTTGTCTTTTGTAACCCGGAGAATTGCGCGGGTTGTTACCTGTAATCCGTTAGATCGTCACTCCAGCAAGGATTTCTGAAATAACGGGGCGGAATTCCTATCCACTCTTGGATTTTTGTTACCCACTATCCATGCCAGACAACAACAACCAACTTCTATCAAAACACGCGGATTATCTGCTCTACCTGCTCATTATATTCGGTTGCATTATTCGGTTTGTGGAGGTATGGACACACAATCCTATCCATCATTTATTCAGCGATCCGATGCGCCACTGGGAACATGCGCGTGCGACCTTATGGGTCCAACCCATGGCCGTTATCGATCCGCCGCTTTATCAGATCTGGTTATCGGTTGTACAGAAATGGACGCTGGGATTACCGGTGCTCACTGCTACTTATGCAGGTATGTTGTCGGTTATTACCCCCTGGCTATGGTATCGTTTCCTACGTGAGGCTTTGTATTCAAGAACATTGGCGTTGACGGGATGGGCGCTATTGGCTTGGTTACCAAGCTGGATTGGTATCTTTGACTATTTCATGACTGAGACGTTATTGCTACCACTGCTCGGGGCTAGTTTGTGGGCAACGCTACGTGCCCGACGTAAACGTACCGTTGCGGCATTCACTCAGATGGTTGTGTTCTGGCTGCTGGCTGGCCTAACGCGCACCATTGCCTTCCCATTGGGTGGACTTGCCGGTTTTTGGATATGGATCGGTTATCCGTATAAACTGCGTTGTCTTGGTCGAACCATTCTGATCCTTGTCGTTGCGTTGGGGCCGCTGGCCTATCGTAACTACTATTACCTCCACATGCTCTCACCCTTCGGCAGTGGCTGGCTAAACCAAATCTACGCCGAAAGTGGCAAGAGTGAAATTAAGCTCCACATAGTGCGCGGCAACGTAAAATGGCATTACGGTTTTGGTTCGCCATCGATTAATCGTACCCTATTATGGCCTTTCTCTAATTGGGTACCCTCGCGTACCGGTAGAGTCAATGTCTTGATCGATGTCGACAATGGTGAGAAAGATTGGCGTGATGCCTATGAGCAATCTCGTGTGGAAGGCGTCGAACGGTGGAAACTTCGCTGGGAGAATATTCTGCTCGCTATGGTTGGAGACTCCTGGCCAGACGCTAATCAGGACTATCTATCTGCCCGCGCCTCTATGGATTCTCGTTGGTTGTGGAGTCCATTATTCTTGATAATTGTCGGTGTTGGCATCCGGCGTTGGCGTGAAACTTGGCAACGTCCACTGTTGCCGATCTTGATCGTCGCCTGGTTTCTTGTACAGGCCTGCTCCCTATTTGTCGTCAATGAAGGTCGTTACCGAAAACCCTTTGAGGGCCTGCTCATTTCCCAATTAATGGTCATCATTGATCAAAAACGTCAACGCGCTACGCATCTATTACCAACATCACTAGAAATCACAGCGGCTGTCTAGTGCCTGGCCGAAAAGAAAGAAGTAGGGAGTTTGTCATGTTGCAACGAAAAATCGTAACCAAACTAATTATGGTTACCTTAATTCTGCTGATCCCCGCCTGCGGTATTCCGCCTTCCCCGGCACCATCATTTGGATGGGGGCGTTGGGAGGATATTGGCGACCAGATCCAGGATGCTCCTGCGGTAGCGTCGTGGGGTCCCCATCGACTCGATATATTTGCGCGTGGTCGTGATAATGCGCTTTGGCACATGTACTGGGATGGAACCTGGAGCAAATATGAAAGTATTGGCGGTTTGATTACTTCCAGTCCGGCGGCGGTTTCCTGGGGAAAAAATCGTATCGACATCTTTGCGCGTGGTCAGAATGCTAATGTATGGCATATCTGGTGGGAAAATGGGTGGGGAACCTGGGAAGACCTCGGTGGTCAGATCAAAGATGCACCCGCCGTCTCCTCATGGGGAAAAGACCGCTTGGATATCTTTGCTCGTGGTACGGATGATGCGCTTTTGCACAAGTATTTGAGTAATTTCGTCTGGAGCGACTGGGAAAGAATTGAAGGTTCACTTAATTCTGGACCCACTGCGGTGTCATGGGGGCCAAATCGTATCGATGTCTTTGCACGTGGACCTGATCGCCAGGTGTTGCATAATTGGTGGGATAATAACTGGAATTCGTGGGAAGATTTGGGTGGACAGACCGAGGATACCCCCGCTGCCTCTTCGTGGGAATCCGACCGACTTGATCTATTTGTGCGTGGTCTAGACAATTGCCTGTGGCATATCTATTGGGATGGTTCCTCCTGGAGCACATTTGAGAATCTGGAGGGGGTAATTACCTCAGGACCTACGACAGTTTCTTGGGATAAAAATCGCATTGATGTGTTGGCACGCGGGGCAAACAATCGTACCTGGCATAATTGGTGGGGAGCAGTCAACCGATAATTAACCAAACTCAAGTTGCCACCTACTTACCCCCTCCCCAGCCCTCCCCGTAAACGGGGAGGGAGTAGGCCGCAGACCTCCCCCCGTTTACGGGGGGATTGAGGGGGGGTAAGTAGGGGATAACTTGGGTTAATGTCTATTCGCTCGCGCTATTTCCAGGATTCCGGGCGAAGCGGATGCGAAAACGACTCCCTGTTTCGGGGAGTGCTTGGTAGGTAAGACGAGCGAGATTTGCTTCGCACAGTTCTCGGGCGAGATATAAACCTAGACCGGTACCATCGTGTCGGGTTGTAAAGAATGGCTCGAAGATTTGACGTGCGGTTTCCGCAGGGATCCCGGGACCATCGTCTAATACGTCTAACCATGTCCCGTGGTCTACGCTGGTGGCGGCTTCTAGGCGTAGATATAGTGTGCCGTCTTCCCGGCGGGCATGACGTAACGCATTGCGGCAGAGATTGTCTAAGACTTGGCGGATTTGGCTGCTATCGAAGCGAGCGGTGAGGTCTGGTGGCGAAACGGTAACCGTAACTGTGATCGACTCTGCCTCGGGACGGGTACGCAAATCCGTCACTATCTCATCCAATAATGGGGTGAGTGGCAGATCATCAAGGCGTGAGGGTCCGCGTCGGGAGAGGAGGAGGACATTTTCAATCACCCCATTTAGACGCCACGCTTGATCGCAGATAATCCGGGTGAGACGGTGATCCGATTCGCCGAGGTCGGGAGATTCCTCCAGCAGTTGTGCTGCGTGGCTTACCGCTCCTAATGGATTACGGATCTCGTGAGCAATACTGGCGGTGAGTCGACCGAGTGCCGCAAGTTTCATCTGTTGCGCCTGTTCGGCTAAGGCTGCGGCATCCTCAAGGGTAATTAATAGACCCGTGCCTGCGGTTTGGCCCAATACCGAAAAACGCGGTAGGACGGCATTCCCCTCGGGTAGGGGACGAAAAATCCCCGGTTCTATACCGTGGTCAACTCGCCAGGCATTGACCAGGCGTGCCAATTCTGGACAAAGATGGGCGAGGTCGCGATGGGTATCGGCCGGCATTCCCAGAAGATACCAGGCAGCGGTATTCAAAAGGCGTACTCGTCCCTGAGCGTCGACCACCACTACCCCGGCGTCCATCTGTTGAATAATGTGCGCATTGAGTTCGGTGAGATTGGCCAGATCAATTCCGCGTTGATGGGCGAGATCTTCGCTCTCGCGTACCCGTTGGGCGAGTAGGCGGGCGAGTATCGCCGTAGCAAAGAAACCTGCACCGAGTAATCCAGCTTGTGTATAACTGGATTCTTTCCCCGAACCAATCAATTCACTGACCCCTTGCTCGGCGAGTACTGCCAAAGTAGCGCTGGCGGCCAATAGGTAGGCCAAGCGTCCTTCCATAAGCAAGGCATCTCCGGCGACCGCAACTACCAGCAGGATCCCCAAACCACTGGAAAGTCCACCGCTGGCATGTACCAATAGGGTGAGTGCCACGATATCTCCCAAGGATTGCAACTGAACCTGGATCGTAATCTTGGGTTGCTGCCAGTACAGAGTGGCGATACTTCCTATGGCAAGCAAGAGATAGCCACTGCTCGTCATTAGGAACAAGATCGGGTCACTCGCCCCCAATGGTTGGAGAGGTTGGGAGGAGGTCCCCAGGGTAAGTAGAAAAATAGCCAGAGTGAGTCGATAATAATTGAAAAAGCGTAGCGCACGCCACGACTGGAGTAATTGCCTATTCACTATGATACTCCGGTTTAGTCATCGCGCTGCTTGTTCTGATCTGCCTCTAGGTGCAAACGGGTGCAGTACCAGTGAGTATCTTTCCTCAGGGCATTTTGTTGCGGTAGATGCAATCCACAATGGGCGCAGCGCACCATGTGGAGAGGAGGGGAGGGGGGCTGGTTACTATTGTCGGGGAATGAATCTCGACCGAGTAACCAGCGGCGCAGTAGAATCAATCCTAGCCATCCAGTGGTTATCAATAAAATCAGGCGCAATAGATTCATAAAATGTGCGCTCCTATTAATAAGTCAAGTTGCTGTCGAGTCGTCATTCTGGTGGGGATTGCCGGGATTCAGATGTTATGGATGATTTGGTCGGTAACTTACGTTCTTGTGTTCTGAATTTCTGCAATCCGACTGGAATGACGGTTTAACGATAAGCTAATCAGTGTGGTTCAATATTGTGGCTCAAGACTTTCCTTCACGGTAGGTTGATAACTCTATCGCATTCTTACCCTTGCGTTTTACTGAATACATGATTGAATCTGCAATGTTTTTCAACTCTATGGGTGATGATAGCGACTCTCTACATGTTAACACTCCAATACTTAATGTTGCAAAATGGCAACTAATCTTATCCATTTCTTCTGTAAAACAATCCAATATTTCTGTGAGGATGGCATAAGATTTATCTTCATCTGTTTCAGGTAGTAATATAATAAACTCATCTCCGCCAACTCTTGCTATTACGTCCGTTTCCCTTATTGTACCTTTAATCACATTGACAAAAGTAGACAGAACTGTATCTCCGAAAGAGTGCCCGAATTTGTCGTTAACTAGTTTAAAATTATCGATATCGATATACGCGATACTGAATACAGATCCGTATCTTTTTGATCTTTTTATTTCATTCCCCAACAAATCATTAAAATAACCTAAAGTTATTGCCCCGGTCAGCGTGTCTATTCTTGTGAGTTCGACGAGTTTTTCTGTTAGTTTTCTTTGGTTATTAATAAGAACAATAATGATAATAAAAACGGAAGATTTAGCTATGAAATTTGTCGCATAATAAATATAAGTATGTTCATGTTTAACGTTTATGTCGTGTATATAATTATATAACCATGATGTAGAGCACAGAATTGAGAAAATTATCCCCGATAAATAACTATTGTATAGTGTAACTATATAGATAGGTATTATGTATAGTAACGAGAGTGATAGATAGCTACTGCTAATAAAATCAATAGCCCATATTATATATACTAGGAATAATCCAAAGAGGACAATAATATTTTTATTGGTTTTGTTAAGTTTGTTATGTATTCTGCCAGTTATAGTAGTGCACATATTGTACGCTCTCCTTTGTTGAACTAATTAGCCACTGGAATGCTGTGGATTAATTAGCCAGTTGCAGATATTCCACCACAAGTTGCAGATTGCGGTTATCGCGGTATTGATTTATATCCAAACGATAGGCCAGGTGTAGATAGCTTCCTGGGGTGGGGAAGAGGTGTTCGGCGCTATTAAAGGCAATGGCATCGAAGGAGTTATTTCCTTCGGTTGGACACACCCGTAGCTTGAGGTGACGTTCTCCTACTACGCGACTCCCCAAACACTGAAAGACCCCGTCGAAGGTCGGTTCTGGAAAGCCCTGCCCCCACGGTCCACCGTTATGTAGGAGTTCGGCCAGTTCCAAAGTAAAGTCGGCGGGGGCGAGCGTACCGTCGGAGAGAATTACCCCGCAGAGGTCATCGGGGGTAAGGCGACGATGGACCTCGGCATCAAAGGCGGTGGCAAAAGCGGTGAGGTGATTTTGAGGTAACGATAGCCCTGCGGCCATGGCGTGACCACCGAAACGGCTGAGTAGTTTGGGCTGTTGGGCCGCGATCGCTTCCAGGGTATCGCGGATATGCAAACCTGGAATGCTACGAGCCGATCCGCGTAGCTCTCCCTCCGAACCGGGGGCAAAGGCGATGACCGGACGATTGAGTCGGTCCTTAATGCGTGCTGCAAGAATACCGATCACCCCGGGATGCCAAGTTTCATCATAAAGCGCCAGTCCCCAGGGCAATTCCATCTCTCCTTCGAGGTCGAGACGTTCCAATTCCTCTAGGGCTTGATCCTGCATCTCTGCCTCAATGACGCGCCGTTCCCGATTGAGCGTATCCAGCCGTGCCGCGAATCCTTTGGCCTGGATAGCATCGTCCGTGAGTAGACATTCTACGCCAAGGGTCATGTCTTCGAGGCGGCCTGCCGCATTGAGTCGTGGTCCCACGAAAAATCCTAGATCGGTACTGTTCACCCGCTCGGGGGTACGTCCTGCCACCGCGAGTAGTGCTGCGATCCCGGCACACATTGTGCCTGCACGGATACGTGCCAATCCTTGAGCCACCAGGATGCGGTTGTTATGGTCAAGTGGTACTACGTCGGCGACTGTTCCCAGGGCCACCAGGTCGAGTAGGGTGCCTAGATTAGGTTCGGGTAGGGCTAGCCCAAACCAGCCACGAGCACGCAGACGTGCGCGTAAGGCAAGCATTACGTAGAAAATGACTCCAACTCCGGCCAGGTTCTTGCTGGGGAAATCATTTCCCGGACAGTTGGGGTTGACGATCGCGTCCGCGCAGGGCAGTTCCAACCCAGGCAAGTGGTGGTCGGTGATCAGCACCTGCATTCCCAGTGCTTTGGCGGCGTTTACTCCGTTGATGCTGGAGATGCCGTTGTCTACGGTTACTAAAAGATTCGGGGAGAAGGTGGCTGCTACCTCCACAATGGCCGGGGTGAGTCCATAACCATGGATAATGCGATTCGGGATAACGTAGGCGACATTCTGTGTCCCCATCGCCCGGAGGGCACGTACTGCAACAGTGCAGGAGGTTGCCCCATCGGCATCGAAGTCGGCCACGATTACAATGCGTTGATTTTTTACAACGGCGTCTTCCAGCAGAGTGACTGCTCTATCTAATCCGTTGAGGCCCTGGAATGGTAAGAGCCCCTTGAGCGACTGTTCCAACTGCGTGGCGTTGGTCAAATTTCGTGCCAGGTACACCCGGCGTAGGACGGGGTGAAGGGAGTTAGGTAGGCCGTGGATGGCACTGGGGAGGGAACGACGACGAACGGTCTTGTTTGTGGTGTGCAACGGGGCCTACCTCGGAGTACTCTCCAAAACCACCCGGAGGCGTAACTCGGGAAACAGTCGAAACGGTGAGGCGCCAGGATAGCACGCTACTGTTATTCCACTGTTTCCCGAGTTGAGTACAGGCTACGCACCACAACCATCAACTACAACCCTTGGGGCGTGGTAAACCGGCCACCTTGTTGGCAGATTTGACCAAACCATAGGGAAAGAGGTCGTAGATGTATTTGCTGCTGGAGCGATTAACGCCAAACTTCTCCTTCATGATCTTCGAGAAGACCCGAGGCTCGGCCACCGATCCGTGTTCCTGGAAGTACTCGCGGGCGGTAGAGACGATGTCCCAATGCTCTGCAGTCATCTCGACCTTCTCGTTCTGGGCGATGGCCAGAGCCACCTCTTCACTCCATTCGCTCAGGTCTTCCAACCAACCCGCCTCGCTGAGTTGGATGATCTTGTCATTGATTTCGATCTGCATAATAAACCCTCTTATAAAAGTGTTGTACCGCAGCGGCCAGATGAATGGCTTGATGCTGGTGTTGGAGGAACGGTTTGGGGCCGTTCCCAGCTTATTTGTAACGTTACCAAATCCTGACTGTATAGGTCAACAATGTCGAGCACGGCAATCTTCAGGCAAATCACTAAACTATTGTATATTCTTGGATTTTTCCCGGAGGCACCGATGGAGGTATCTCCATCACTTCCTGTGACGATTGCGCCCGCCCCGCATGGGATCTACCTGCGCTTGTCCACTTTTTACCTGTTCTACTTCGGGGCGCTTGGGGCATTGGTCCCCTACTGGTCGGTGTACCTCCAGGCCCAGGGTCTACGCCCTAAAGAGATTGGTGAACTGATCGCCCTCTTTAGCATCACCCGCATAATTGCTCCTAACGTGTGGGGCTATGTGGCCGACCGTAGCGGTATGCGGATGCCCATTGTGCGCTTGGCTACGGGGCTAGCAGCAGCGAACTTTCTTGTGGTGTTGTGGGTGCATAGTTTTTGGGGTTTGGCCGTGGTAATGAGTCTATTCACCTTCTTTTGGCATGCGGCCTTGCCTCAGATGGAGACCATCGTCATCGACCATCTCGGGGCAGGCCGTTACGGTCGGGTGCGATTGTGGGGATCAGTGGGGTTTATTACAGTGGTATTGTTGGTGGGGCCACTTTTGGACCGATTCGGTATTCAAACACTACCTTGGGTGTTGTTGGTACTTTACACTGGATTGTGGCTAAGTAGCCTCATGGTGCCCGAGGCCCCCGTAGCTAACCGGTCGCTTTCGTCACCGTCTTTTTCTTGGGTAATGGGGCGCCCCGAGGTTGTGACTTTTCTGGTGGTTTGTTTTCTGATGCAAGCCAGCCATGGTCCCTATTACACCTTCTATTCGATATATCTTGAGACTCATGGTAATAATCGTACCTTGATTAGCGAGCTGTGGGCATTGGGGGTAATCGCCGAGGTGGGGGCGTTTTTAGTCGTGGGTCGTTGGCTATTGCATTATGGGACCAATCGATTATTACACCTCACCCTGGGGCTGGCGACTCTGCGTTGGTTGCTCATCGGTACCGGTGTCGATTACCTCCCCATCTTGATCTTGGCCCAACTTCTGCACGCCGCCACCTTTGGGGTTTACCACGCCACCGCTATTCATATTGTTCACAATCTTTTTACCGGGAGTCACCAGGTTCGTGGTCAAGCCCTCTATAGTAGTCTGGGATTTGGCGCGGGTGGGGCCTTGGGGAGCCTCTATGCCGGTTATTTTTGGGATTGGCTCGGTCCGGCGGGAACCTTTGGTATGGCGGCCGCTATCAGTGCCAGTGCTTTGGTGATCCTGTATCAGGGGCAAAACCTAGCGGTTAGTAATGAGCGGTTATATTGACAGGATTCGTTCGATGTCTCAGTTTGGCTCACATTTTCTAAATTCCTCGGTAGTCTGGATTTCTTGATATGCGCGAAAACGCTCCGAGTATTTTGATCGTTGATGACGATTTCATCAATCTCCGGATCCTTGGCAATGTCCTAGAGGCAGACTACGACGTCCGATGCGCTACTTCGGGGCAAGAGGCGTTTTCTCTCATCGAGCAGCATCCTCCCGATCTCCTCTTGCTGGATGTCGTGATGCCGGATATGAGCGGACACGAGATTCATCAAAGATTACGCGATAACCCGCGCACCCACGAGATTCCGGTTATTTTCGTTACGGCGGATACCAGCGAGGACAGCGAGCTTCGTGGATTGCGTGAGGGGGCCAATGACTATATCACCAAACCGGTTTCCGTACCGATACTGACGCTGCGCATTCGTAATTTACTCGAGCGACAACGTCTACGGTGCGAGGTCGAGCAACAACACCGCCAATTGGAGCAGCAACACCATCAATTGGAGCGGGAACGTAGTCAGTTGCGTGAAGAACACGATTTTGTTAATGCCCTGTTGAATACTACCAGCAGTCTAATTCTGGTGATTAATCACGAGGGCGCGATTGTTCGTTTCAATAGCGCAGCCGAGGCTTTTACGGGATATACCTTTCATGAGGTCAAGGATCGGCCATTTTTTTGGGAACGGTTTCTGTTGGCGGGGCAGGTGGAAATATTTCGCCAAGTGTTTATAAGTTTCCTGAAAAACAAAACGATTCCGCGCTTTCGTAATCATTGGGTGAGTCGAAATGGTGAGCAACGACAGTTCGAATGGAGCAATAGTGTGTTGGTGGATCAGGACAGTAACGATCGTTATCTCATGGAGATTGGTACTGACATCACCGAGCAGCGCCTCATGGAAAATGCCCTCCAGGAGAGTCTCCATGAGTATGCTACCCTGGTTACGATGATTCCGCTAGGAGTCTACAAATTTAGAATGAAGAAGGATGGTCGTTGGCTGTTTGAATTTGTTACCCCGCAATTTTGCGATATGCTGGGCGTCTCCGCTGGGGAAATCTATCGAGATGCCCAATGTGCCTTCCAGAAGCTACATGAAGAGGATCGCAAGGAGTTCATTGCACTGAATCATGCTGCCTACCAGAGTCTCACCAAGTTTGAATGGGAGGGGCGTATCCAGAAGAATGAAAGTGAGATCTGTTGGCTGCACATTGAATCACTACCCGCTGTGCTCGAGGATGGCGACGTTCTGTGGCATGGGATCCAATATGATATTACCGAGCGTAAGCAATACGAGACTAAGCTGGATAGGATTGCGCATTATGATTCGTTGACCGGAGTTCCCAACCGTCGTTTACTCGCTGATCGGTTAGGCCAGGCATTGGCCCGCGCCCAACGGAACCAGACACTATTAGCGGTATGTTATCTCGACCTCGATGCCTTCAAGCCAGTGAACGACCAGTTTGGTCATGCCGCTGGCGATCAATTGTTAGTGGAAATTACTCGTCGAATGCAATATACCCTACGTGGTGGGGATACCTTGGCACGATTGGGGGGGGATGAATTTGTTTTGGTCTTGGCTGACTTAACTCGTTCTGAAGAGTGCAATGCGGTTCTCCAACGAGTGCTGGCCACAGTAAGTAGTCCGGTTGCTATTGGTGATACGCTGGTAACTGTTTCAGCCAGTATCGGTGTGACCCTCTACCCCTGGGACGATGGCGATGCTGATACCCTCTTGCGTCATGCGGACCATGCTATGTATCGTGCCAAGGAAATGGGTAAAAATCGCTATGATTTTTTTCTATCCGGGATAGAGTGTGCAACGTAAGTGGTCACCTGTTTTTGGGGAACCGTGTATTCTCTTCCTATTGAATGGAGAGAACCGGTTACATTTCTGGCTGGTGGGTTTCAGCCGTAGTGCTAAGATATCCCGCCTGAGGTGGGTTGAGGTCTGGGAATGATTCATAAGAGACCGACTATCCTGATCGTTGATAACGATCCCAATAATGTCCATCTTCTCATCGAAATATTGGAAGAGGATTACCATATTGAGGTAGCGTGTGATGGCATTGCCGCACTGGAGGTCGTTTCGGCCACTCCTTATCCTGGATTGGTGCTCGTCAATGTTGTGATGCCGAGATTGAATGGCTATGAGGTCTGTCGGCGTCTGAAGGGGAATCCTGGAACGGAACTGATCCCGATCATCCTTCTTAGCGATTACTCAGAATCTTCTGCGGAGGTTAAAGGGTTTGAGGTGGGCGCGGTGGATTTCATCACTAAACCGTTCAGTCCACCGATTGTCCGGGCGCGGGTGCGGACCCATCTGACCTTAAATCGTCTCTTGTCAGATACCCGTGAGTTGTCGTTTCTGACCTCGGAACAGTTGGTTCATGAGACCTATGCCCACCATCATACCAAAGAGATTCATACCCAGGTCTATCAAAGTAAGACCGCAGTCATTCGACTTCTGGAAACGGCTCTACAACCGCTTTCTCTTCAGGTCCAATTGCAGGCGATCCTCGATATTGTTTGTGATGTCTCGTTTCTAAAGATGGATGGATGGGGGGCGATTTTTCTCATCCAGCCCAATGGTGATCTCGCCATGATGGCGCATAAGAACATGGATGAGCAGTTTCCCCATTGCTGCGCAAAACTCCCGCAAAGCAACTGTCTGTGCCGACAGGCGGTCAGTGCACGTAAAATTATTTTTACTAGTCATGTCCGTGATTTTACCTGTTTGGGCGGGCCGAGTTATGGCCATTGTGCAATACCTTTGCTAGAGAAAGAGCGGCTTCTGGGGGTCCTCACCTTCTATCTAACCGATGGATATCAGCTACGCCCTGAGGAATTACAATTGGTTGAGGAGATGGGACGAGTGGTTAGTGAACTCGTCTCACGGCGGTTGATGGAGGCAATCATCCAGGTCAGAGAATTTGAGTTAAAAGATACTCAGGAAGATATCGTTCGGAAACTAGGAGTTGCAGCTGAGTACCGCGATACCGAGACGGGATTCCACGCGATCCGCGTTGGCCAATACACTGCGCGTATTGCCGCAGAGATCGGCCTCTCCGAAGAAGAGCAAGACTTGTTGAGATTGGCCGCGACGATGCATGATGTCGGTAAGATTGGGATCCCTGATAGTATTCTGCTCAATCCAGGAACTCTGACAGCCTCTGAATTCGAGATAATCAAGACCCATACTACCATTGGTGCAAAGATCCTGGTGGGTAGTTCACATATTGTTGCAACGGCACGGACGATTGCCTTGACCCATCACGAGCGTTGGGACGGTAGCGGTTATCCGTATAGTCTGGTTGGGAAGAATATTCCTTTATATGGGCGGTTGTGTGCCGTTGCTGATGTGTTTGATGCTCTAACTATTGAGCGTCCGTACAAACCCGTCTGGTCTACCGACAGGACCTTTTCCTTGATCAAAGAGCAATCTGGGCAGCATTTTGATCCGGAATTGGTTGATGCCTTTGTGAGATGTTATCCAGATATCTTGGATATCAAAAATACCTATCGTGACGATGTTACTGACAGCAATGTGTTCACATTGTTGCGTCCCCTAAATATAGATACTTTCGACAATCCTCTCTGGAAAGACGATTATCTAATCGGGGTCGATCTCATTGATGAGCATCATCGTTATTTATTTAAGTTGATGTACTATCTGGAACATGCCTTGACCGACCGCCAAGACATTCTAAAAATCTGCGTTGCATTGAAGGATATGGAAAATTATGCCCTTATTCATTTTTCGGCAGAGGAGGGTCTGATGCGTAAGTATGGTGATCCAGATTATGCGGCGCATCGTGTCGCACACCAAGTCTTTTTCGAGAAGATACAGGAATTTTGGGCGATGATGCGCTCTAGTCCGCTGTTGGTGCAGAATAATGTTGTTTCATTCTTGGCGGATTGGTTGGTTAAGCACATCGTGGAGGTTGATGCCCGTAGCCTGCATCATCACTGATTAGATTTTGGGGTAGTGTCCCAATCTATAGGATCTCATGAGGTAACTGCTCAGGTAGCCGGGAAATGTACTGTTTTTCCATGTATTAACAACGGCTGAATGATGAGATAAAGGCGGACATGGAACCAATGCCCGATCTTGACCAACTCAATGCTACGGAGAAAGACGATCTGCTCCGGTTTTTGTATGCGCGCGTTGTGGAGTTGACGGCGAAGGTAACCGAACTGGAGGGGCGTCTGGCGCTGAACAGTCGGAACGCTAGTAAGCCGCTTTCGTCGGAGGGTTATGGCAAACCCAAGCCCAAATCGTTGCGCATCGCCGGCAAAAATCCGACCGGTGGCCAGAAAGGGCATAAGGGACATACCTTGGAGAAGTCGGAGCATCCCGCCCACCTGGTTCCCCACATCCCGCCGGTAAATTGCGAGTGCGGCATGGAGCTTCCGCCAGGTACGGTGGTTGAAACCCGACAGGTGTTTGCTCTGCCACCGATGCGTTACGAGGTTACGGAACACCAGGTATTGAGAGCCGTTGCGCCTGCGGCAAGTGTTACCGTGGTGAGTTTCCCGAAGACGTGAGAGCGCCAGTGCAATATGAGCCGCGTGTGAAGGCGGCCGTGGTGCATCAGAGTCAACATCACATGCTTCCGGCGCAACGTTCAGCCAATGTGCTCGGGGACCTCTGCGACTTGCCCCTGTCCGATGCTACCGTTCTGGCTGCGGTGTCCAAAGCCAGCAAACGCTTGGAACCCACCGTTGCCGTCATCGCTCAGGCCGTAGTGGCTAGCCCCATCGCTCATGCGGGTGGCCGGCAAACTCCACTGGCTGCATGTGCTTGCCACTGGCCTGCTGACCTGGGTGGGCATTCACCCGAATCGGGGAAAACAGACCCTCGACGCCTTTGGCCTGCTGGTCGCTTTTGTCGGCATGCTTGTCCATGACGGTTGGAAGCCTTACCGCGACTTGGCATGCACGCATGCTCTGTGCAACGCCCATCACTTGCGCGAGCTGACCTATCTCTTCGAGGAAATGGAACAAACTTGGGCCAAGCACCTGATCGAGATGCTGATTGTGGCTTATCATGAGGTCGCCGCCACAGGTGGCCCGCTGACCACCGAGCGCATTACCTACTTCCGTGCCCTCTATTGGGAGAGCATCGCCGCAGGCGAAGCCGCCAATCTACGCGTGCCACCCTCGGGAAAGCGCGGCCGCACCCGTCAGACCAAGGCCACCAATCTGCTCCAGCGATTGCGCACCTACGCCGACGATGTACTGCGCTTTATGACCGACCACGGCGTGCAACAACCTCGCCGAGCAGGCCGTGCGCATGCCTAAGGTGAAGCAGTTCGGGGCTGTCTGATAAAATTGAAATCCAACGGGTACAGTCAATTTGGACGTAACCAACACCAGGAAAACTACCGTCTGTCCGTTGGAATATCCTCCCGTCTTTTTGTCAAAAACCTTGTGTGCTTTCCAGATTCTTTGCGTTCGTTTCGCTCGACGATGATCCGTTTCATCTGCCACCAATACTCCCTCTGAAATCAAATACTTACTCAACGCTTGCGACACACTGGCAATCCATAACTTGTTCCAAGCGATCCGTGAATGTCGGAACATCCACGAAATCGCCCCCAACGGGTACTCGCCCAGCCCCGCACGCTTGAAAGCGGTCCAACACACAGTGTTTGTGAGCAAAGTACCCATCAGGCAGAACTTTAGCCAAGTACGCTGGATGCGGCTCAACCTTTGCCCGGGCGAACACGCTCCAACCGCTTCATCTAGCCATTCCAGGTAGTTTTCTATGAACGACAGCGCGGCGGTGAACATGGTCGCGTCTACTATTCGTAGAGGGGATCCTCATTCTCGGTTATCAGGCACGGAAAAACGAGTTATATGATTCACCGATAAGTTTTCATGTGTGTTGGGTAACTGAACCATGCCAACACCAAGCTAAATAGTGGCACCTAGAAAGCTAAGTTAAACAGCGGGAATAGAAAAATTTAATACCAAATTCTCGACTAAAGCGCTTGGAGAATCGGCCGAAAATAGGATAAAAAGAGCCACAGGATGATGTAGTCGATTGTGGTAGAAAATACCATATTTTAGGCAGAGATAACTTTGTGACCAAGTAATCGTTTAAATTGCTCGGTAGTGCTCCAATCTATAGGATCTCATGAGAAGCTATCCATTTTGATTGACAGGAAGCGTGGCATTATAGTGATGGATAAAGTACCAAATTGCTCCAATATGATTGACTAATTTTTTGAAAATGACAATGATTTTCTCACTAATCTCGAAATTCGTTGACGGAGGGTGCAATTGAATCTTTCAATATGGTTGGTTTGACCGCTTTCCTTGCCAACCGCGTAATAGCGTTTCGAGGGAAAAATTGCCGCATAGGCGGCCCAGAAATCCGTATAACTCACCGCGCATTGACGATAGACGGGGGGCAAGGAATCCCATAAGGCGCGTGCGGACTGCTCGCTACGATCGCCAATACAAACTCCAACAATTTTTCGAGTATCCCGATCGATGGCAAGCTAAACCCATTGTTTGTTTTCCTTTTTTCCAACAAATGGATCAGAGTTCATCGCACTTCATGGTGAGTTTTCCATTTTATTTTTCATCGATTTCCAGGGTACGCGGAGTTTGCGCGTATTTTTCATTGATATATTTTTGAAGCCAAGTCTCGGAAACGCCTACTACTCTCGTAATCCCCGCCAGGGAAATTCGCTCCAACAAAAGATGATCAATATAATTATTTTTCTCATCAGAAATGGATCCCTTTTCTGGGATTAACACAAATTGCCGACCACATTCATTACAGCGATACATCTGTTTGCCAGTTGCATTAAAACCATTTTTTACAACCATTTCAGATTTGCAATTTGGGCAGCACATAGAAAGCTCCTAATTTTGCATGAAAATACCGGAATGGAATGTTAACTCATCCTATAGATTGGGGCACTACCGCTAGACCTTTTGGTGGATATCCGGTTGCTGTCGTTTAGAGATAGAGATCCGCTTGATTTATTATCGTGGTCCTGTTCATTTGCGGGGCGAGAATATCGTCCTAACCATTTGGGATTAGAGAATGAGCACACGGTGATCCTGGTTTTACTTATAACTATTATTTTGAATAAGGGTAGTCGTTGCGTGCACTGCTCAGTCTGTAACCTTTGGGGCCTCCAACTAGCTTCAAAACCGCGTCCTACCGTAGATGTGGCTGTTGAAGCGCAACGTTACTAGACAGATAGCGGCCTGACTGTTGTAGGGATATTCCTAGTAACAGAAGTGAGTTACCACCTCTTGACAAAATTATTACAGCGATGTTATAAATAACATCTATGCTGCATATGCACAATTTTGGTTTTTAGTCTATCGATCATTTTTTGTAGATTTAGATCGAGGCGTGTCAAATCCTCCGAATTTTGTGGTGGCCAAGCGGTAACAGTGGCCTCCCAAATAGAAAGAACCTAAAACCCGAGCGGTTGCCGTTGCTTCGTGAGGGTGCGGCCTTGTTTCAGATACCAGCGCTGCCGTGCCCACAAAATAATCAAGAGAGTGGTGGATTCATTGGTGTGGTGATTATGGTGTCTTGTAGATTTTGATGGCGTTGTGCTGTCTGAATTGAGATCACTTTGCTGAGGTTTCACATTATGCCTGTAACACTGTCACGTCGCCGTTTTATCACCCTCGTGGGGGCTGCGGTAGGTCTGCCACTGCTGGTGAAGGTTGGGGGTACCCAAGCTAGAGCGTTGCGTTGGGAAGGGACCTGTCTCGGTGCGCCTGCTTCCCTTCAGCTCTATCACACCAATGAAGCACAGGCGCGTACGGCAGTTACTGCAGCATTGGTCGAACTCCAGCGTCTGGAGTCGATTTTTAGCGTCTATCGTGCGGATAGCGCGATTGCGACCCTCAACCGCGATGGCGTACTGACCAACGCATCAGATGATTTTATCGCGATGCTGACCCGAGCCCTGTCATTGGCCGAGGTCAGCAACGGAATTTATGACCCTACCGTGCAGCCAGTGTGGCAGCTTTATTTCCGCCACTTTACTGGGCCTCACCCCGACCCCGCCGGACCTACCCCGCAGGCTCTTGCTGCGGCACTAGCCCTAGTGGATTGGCGCGCCATTGACGTGGACGCACAGCGTCGGCGCGTTTCCTTTACCCGACCCGGAATGGGTCTGACTCTGAATAGTGGCGCCCAGGGGTACATTACCGACCGAGTTGCTGATGTACTGCGTGGCCACGGCTTCGATCGCATCCTGGTGGATATGGGCGAGCCGCGCGCGCTGTCGACCAAGCCGGACGGTTCCGCTTGGCGTATTAACATCGCCAATCCCGCCGCCCCCAACCATGCGGTGGCAACTTTAGAGGTGGTGGACCAATGCGTAGCTACCTCGGGTGGTTACGGCACTCTGTTCGATAGTAGTGGCGTTTTTACCCACATTATTGATACCCGTACCGGTCGTACCGCGCCGGCATTGTTGGGGGTTTCGGTAGTAGCTGATTCCGGTACTCATGCCGATGGATTAGCGACTGCCATGTTGATGGTCCCGGTCGAACACCGTCACCGGCTTCTCAAGGCCGCTGGGGGGCTGAAGGCGATCTACGTCACTCCCGATGGGGTGGCCTCCACGGTGGAGGTCTGAGCATGGACGCACCCGATACCGTCATGGTCGAGGGGTTCGCCCACGTAGTGGCTGTGGATGGTGCCGTGGCTTGGCTCGAACCTGAAGCAACCACCAGTTGTAGTGGTTGTGCCGCGTCCTTGGCTTGCGAAACTCCGGGTATCGGTACGCTCGCCAGTCGCGTTAGAGCACGTCGTTTTCCCCTTGCCAATCACGAAAACTTCGTCGTTGGCGAGCGTATCGTGGTGGGTGTTCGTGAAAACACTTTGGTCAGCGCGTCGCTTACCGTCTATGCCCTCCCCATGGTTACCATGCTTGGCGCCGGTATTACGGCACAGTGGGCGGTTGGGCGTGATGGAATTACCCTCGTGGCCAGCCTCGTGGGATTACTGCTCGGTTTTGGGATTGCGCATCTCCGTGCCCGTCACCTGATTGCCAAAGGCAGTATGGATCTCTCTTTCATCCGCCGTGCGGATGGTGCTTGTCACTCCCAATAATCCAGGGAATTGAACTATGCAAGACTACGTAATGCTCATGGTCAGTGCCGCGCTGGTTAACAACGTAATTCTCGCGCGCTTTCTTGGTTTGTGTTCGTTTATGGGGGTGACGACTCGGGTCGATACCGCAGTTGGTATGGGGCTCGCGACTACCTTCGTCATTACCGTCTCTTCGATATTTGACTGGGCGGTTCAGATTTATCTGTTGGAACCCTTTGGACTGGGTTACCTGCGCACGGTGACTTTTATTCTGATTATTGCAGCAGCGGTGCAGTTCACCGAGATGACGGTGCGTAAGGTGTCGCCGCCGTTATTCCAGATGCTGGGTATCTACCTACCATTGATTACTACCAATTGTGCAGTCTTGGGGGTTGCCCTGTTGGTCGTTGAGGGAAAACTTGGTTTAATTGCAAGTGTACTGTTTGCTTTTTCTTCCGCGCTAGGTTACAGCCTAGTGATGATTATCTTTGCAGGGTTGCGGGAACGACTGGTATTGGCCGAGGTGCCGCGGTTGTTTGCTGGTCCACCGATTGGTTTTATCACTGCCAGCCTGTTGGCGCTGGCCTTCATGGGATTCTCCGGGATAGGGGCGAGATAGGAAACTAGACTGGCAAGCGGGCATGGTGCCCACTAATTTCTAACCTAAAGAGAGGCTCGATATGTTAATCGCGGTCGGTAGTCTTACCATCATGGGTGTTGTGTTAGGCGGTATTCTGGGGGCTGCGGCACGTTTCCTCGCAGTAGAAGAGAATCCGCTGGAAACCGAATTACAGGCCCTGTTACCAGGCTCTCAATGCGGCCAGTGTGGCTACGTGGGTTGCGCCCAAGCGGCCGCAGCACTAGCACGGGGCGAGGCGTCAGTAACGCTGTGTCCTCCTGGTGGTAAGGCGGTCGCTGAACAATTGGCCCGGCGGCTGGGTGTCAGTGCTGATCTATCCGGGCATAAGGAAAAGGTACCGGAATACGCAACCATCATCGAAGAACTTTGCGTTGGGTGCACACGCTGCATTAAAGAATGCTCGGTGGATGGCATCGTCGGCGCCAACAAATTGATGCATACCGTTATTATGGATAACTGCCACGGTTGTGGAAAATGTGTGGTGGTCTGCCCCACGGATGCAATTAAGATGAATCCCATACCGATTACACTATCGAGTTGGCACTGGCCTAAACCAAAAGTGACTCTCCCCATAATACGGGACAAGGATCAATCCTTCAGCGAAGACAGTGACGCTGTGCTGACCACCATAACCGTTTGACATAGCAAGTATCTTGATTTGGGCTGCGACCCAAGACACATTGCTGTGTAATTAGGATATGCGAAGCATGAAGATTTTCCCGATCCGCGGCGGCATCCATCCTGAATATCGTAAGGAGGAGACCAGCGAAAAGGCCATCGTTACCATGCCGATGCCGGCGGCGCTGTACATTCCTTTGCAGCAGCATGTCGGTGCATCGGCTGAGACATTGGTGGTGGTAGGTGAACAAGTCAAAAAGGGACAATTGATCGCACGCAACCAGGGGGCCATATCAATACCCCAACATGCCCCCACCTCAGGTCGAATTGTGGCAGTTACTGAAGTCACCGCCCCTCACCCCTCGGGATTGGCACAAACCACCATTGTCATTGAGCCTGATGGTAAAGATGAATGGGTTGACCTCCCTGAACCCATTGCTGACCCCTTTATCGTCGATCCGGATGTAATTCGCCAGCGCGTTGCGCAAGCGGGAATTGTCGGTATGGGCGGGGCGGCCTTTCCTGCTGCGGTAAAGTTAAATCTTGGCAACCAATATAAGCTGGAACTTCTTTTAATTAACGGTGCCGAGTGTGAACCTTATCTGACCTGCGATGATCGAGTCATGCGTGAATACGCCGATGAGATTATCGATGGCGCCCGCATCATGGCCTATGTGCTGGGTGCTCCCAGAATTGTCATCGCGATTGAGCGGAATAAACCACAGGCACTTGCTACCATGACCAAGGTGGTAAGCCGCTATGACAATATTGAAGTGGCAGCAGTACCCGCTCAATACCCTATGGGATCCGCGCATCATCTTGTCCAGGCTATCACGGGACGTGAAACTCCCGCATTGGGACGTACCGCCGCCGTTGGTGCTGTGGTGCACAATGTCTCCACCTCCCGTGCAGTACACCACGCTGTCCGTTTTGGTCGTCCACTGATTACCCGCATCGTGACGGTAACCGGTGGCGCGGTGCGTGACCCCCAAAATATTGATGCACTTATCGGTACTCGCGTGGCCGATCTCATCCAGTTTTGCGGCGGTCTCAAGGTGCGCGCCGAATATCTGGTCCACGGTGGCCCGCTAATGGGCGATCCTCTGCCTAGCGACGAGGTACCGTTAGTCAAGGGTATGTTGGGCATCTTGGCGCTTGCTGCCGACGAGGTGAATGAGGGACCTGAGAGTCCCTGCATCCGGTGCGGTAGTTGTGTAACTATTTGCCCATGTGGCTTGGTGCCGGTCGAGATGGCCGCCTTCATCCGCAAAGATATGTTGGAGAACGCCTCGAAATTGGGTGTGGATGGGTGTATTTCTTGTGGCAGTTGTTCGTGGGTATGCCCGTCGCATATCCCGTTGGTACATTATTTCAATTATGCCAAGGGTAAGTTGTATTCCCTAGATCGCGAGCGTCGTAAGAGTGAACGGATTAAATCTCTGGCGGAGGCACATACCATTCGCGTAGAGAAATTGGAGAAAGCAGCCGCTGCCAAACGCGCGGCAAAAACCACGGGCGCGACTTCTGTGACGCGTAGTGGAACGCAAGAAACCGTTGATGACAAGGTCAGTGCATGATCATCCCTCCCACAATCAAGAAAAGCGCTCCATTTACCCACGCGCCTAATAGTGTCCAGCAGACGATGGTGATGGTGTTGCTGGCATTATTGCCAGCTGTTCTTTTTAACGCCTACTTATTCGGCTGGCCAGGTATTTTGTTATTTTCCGTTACCGTTGGCTCCTGTATGGGTGTTGAGGCGATTTGTCTTATCCTCGGAGACCGGCCCGTTCGCTCTACGTTAATGGATGGCTCGGCGATATTGACTGGCGCATTGTTGGCGATGAGCCTTCCACCGTGGGCTCCTTGGTGGATTGGGGGATTGGGCGCGGTATTTGCCATTGCCCTCGCCAAACATGCCTACGGCGGTCTCGGTCAGAATGTCTTCAATCCGGCGATGGTGGCGCGTGTTGCGCTCCTGATATCGTTCCCGGTGGCCATGACTGCCTGGGTCATGCCTCATCCACTGTTCTCGGCCGATTCCCCTAATCTGGTTGAGTCGATTGCTATCACCTTTGGGGTTGGCCCTCCCGACGCAATGAGCGCGGCCTCGGCGCTAGGATTGGTCAAAACCGAGCTGTCACGCGGTATTCCCATCTCGGAATCGATCAAGCAAGTCCCGGATCTAATGGACATGGCACTGGGTTATCGGGCGGGAAGTCTGGGGGAGACCTCGGCGATACTCATCCTGGTGGGGGGGGTGTTCTTGATTATGCGCGGTATCATTTCGTGGCATATCCCCGTGGCATTAATGGGTACATTGTTTTTCATGGGGACGATATTTCACACGGTCAATCCCGAGCGGTTTACGAACGGGCTCTTCCATTTAATGTCCGGTGCTACCTTCCTCGGGGCGTTTTTTATTGCTACTGATTATGTAACTTCTCCGGTCTCCAACGCGGGGAAACTAATATTCGGTATTGGCTGTGGGATCCTTACCTGGGTAATTCGGACCTTCGCTGGTTATCCAGAAGGTATGGCCTTTTCGGTATTGCTCATGAATGGGCTAACTCTGATTATCGACCAATATACCCGCCCCCGCCGCTTTGGGCGTACCCGCAAGGGTGACCCGCTACCAATTAAGGGGCAAGGCAAATGACCCAACGCACGATGCTTGCGCACGCGCTGATCTTAGGGGCCTTCTGTCTTGGTTTCGGGATGCTGCTTGCCTTCACCGATTTCCTGACCGCCAAGGAGATCGAGGTTCGTGCCTTAGAGGATCGGCAAAACTCGTTGAGTCAGGTGATCCCGGCCAGCCTCTATGACAACAACCCCGCTACGGACACCACCATTCTCGAAAATGCAGATCATCAGGAGGTCACCATCTATCGTGCCCGCAAGGCCGGTCAGATTACTGGGGTGGCCTATGAAATGCGCGGCGTGGGATATGCCGGGGAGATAAAGCTCATGCTTGGCGTCAATCCCGAGGGAACTCTTCTTGGTGTTCGCGTAGTTTCTCACAAGGAAACTCCAGGGCTTGGTGATCGCATCGAAGAGAAGAAGGGTGATTGGATCCTACGCTTTACGGGATTGTCACTGGGTAGACCGCCGGTTGAAAAGTGGAAGGTGAAGAAGGATGGGGGCCAATTCGATCAATTTGCCGGTGCTACGATTACGCCGCGTGGTGTGGTCGGGGCCATTCGTAACGGTCTCGAATTCTTCGGCACACATCAAAAAGAAATGATGGGGAGCCCGTGATGGCAACAAATTATAATCGGATCGTTCGGGATGGTCTGTGGGACAACAACGGTGTGCTCAGTATGTTGCTGGGCATGTGCCCGACCATGGCCATGACTACCAGTGCCACCAACGGATTTGGTATGGGGTTGGCGACTGCGCTGGTAATGGCTGCTTCAAGCCTATTGGTGGCACTGTTTCGCGATCAGATTACGCAAGAGGTACGTATCCCGGTCTATATTTTGATCGTTGCCGCTATGGTCACCGTGGTAGATTTAACGATGAATGCCTGGATGCACGAGTTGTATAAAGTGTTGGGGTTGTTTATTCCCCTGATCGTATCTAACTGTCTACCGCTGGCACGCCTGGAGGCATTTGCGGCCAAAGAGCCGGTGCTGCCTTCGCTGGTGGATGGAATTTTTATGGGTTTGGGCTTCACCTTGGCACTCACCGTCATTGGCGCGGTTCGCGAGATTACTGGTTCAGGCACCCTTTTCGCCGATGCCTCACTGTTGTTGGGACCTGCTTTCAAATTCATGGAGATGCGGATATTGCCCGAGGATATGAGCGTATTGATGATGATTCTACCGCCGGGTGGATTCCTCGCCACAGGTCTTTTAGTAGTAGCCAAGCGTATGATTGATCTGCGTAGCGGCAAGGCTATCCAAATGGCCGGTGCCCATTCCGTGGGTTGAGGAGGAAGCCATGAAAATTAGCGTTAGCTATGCACTACCAAATCGTCAGATTTTGCTCACGGTCGACCTCCCCGATGGTGCTATTGTTAAAGAGGCGATTGAACGCTCGGGAATTCTCAAACAGTTCCCCGCGATTGATCTTAAACAGCAGAAGGTCGGTGTATTTAACAAAGTTACTACGCTAGAGACGGTCTTGGCCGATGGGGACCGCGTCGAGATCTATCGTGCCCTTACGGTTGATCCAAAAACGGTACGCCGCAAGACTAAATCCGATGGGGCGGATGCCAAGGATTAATCGCAGGAATTGGATAACCGTTCCGGTAAGAAACTGCCCCCCCGCCTCATTTCCTGTTAAGGGAAAGGGACCGGGAGCTAAGGCGGATTGAACCTTGAAGTGCAATGGATGAGTTAGTCGATTGTAACCCTGATCTCACGGATTTTGCCTTGACACCAAATGCTGATTAATGCCGATATTGTTTGTTTAATAACGTATCGTTCGCTTATTTCAAAAACCAGTTCTGAAGAAACTGGGTGGTGTCTTACGTTGACCTAACTGGCAGAGCGGGAAAGGAAATCCACTCAT
>CAUYTY010000167.1 GCA_963575655.1 Gammaproteobacteria bacterium
GCATCCACCCCATGGCCCATTTGTAGGTAAACCCCAATCCATCACGATGGCTCACCCGTGGGAAGGAGGTCGATTCTTCTGCTGCGGTGATGACACCGGGATAATGCTTCCGAATAACGCTATTGAGTTTTTTCAAAAATACAATGACCTCGAGATTTCCCTTCCCACCATGAACATTGGGAAGCCACCGATCACCGCGGGAATAATCCCGATAGACCATGGACGCCACCGCATCGACGCGCAACCCATCAATATGAAAACGATCCAAAAACGAAAGGGCGCTGCCGAGCAAGAAATTGGAGACTTCATGCCGCCCAGCATTATAAATATGGGTCTTCCAATCTTGATGCCATCCTTCACGATTATCGGCATAACGATACAGATGCGTCCCATCAAAATAATCCAGGCCATGCTCATCCACGGCAAAATGCCCCGGCACCCAGTCGATAATCACACCGAGCCCTTCTTGATGCAAGTGATTCACAAAATAGGCAAAGTCTTC
Organism: Gammaproteobacteria bacterium; assembly: GCA_963575655.1. NCBI lineage: Bacteria > Pseudomonadati > Pseudomonadota > Gammaproteobacteria > Gammaproteobacteria bacterium. The sequence goes on from CAUYTY010000167.1 coordinate 503, forward strand.
TGGCGAACCATACCGACTCGTCGGCGCATACATCCCCGTGGGTTGATAGCCCCAGGAGCCATCAAACGGATGTTCGGTAATCGGTAACAGTTCAACATGCGTAAACCCCATGTCTTTGGCATAAGCCGCCAGCTTATGCGCCAGGGCGCAGTAATCCAGAGGCGTCCCCTGCAACGTGCGCATAAAAGAACCGAGATGGCTTCGTAAATCGATACCGGACTGGAATAGGGATTAAATTGACGTCTGGCCTCCATCCACGGCTGATCGGTCCAGGGAATGCGGCGAAGCGTCGGCGCACTAATGGAAGCCGCCCCCTGTGGGATCTGGACCAGGTGGCATAGGGGTCAGCTTTGTTCGAAGCACACCGTCGGCACCCAGAATTTCAAACTTATAAAGTGAACCCGCTTTAAAGCCAGGAATAAACAGTTCGTGAATCCCACCATCGCCCTTAATCATGGCATGCACTCGGCCATCCCACTCATTGTAGTCACCAACAACACTGACACGATCCGCATTCGGGGCCCACACGGCAAAACGATAACCCTCGACCCCATCCACCGTCACGGGATGCGCACCGAGGAGGTCATGAATCGTTTCATGATTGCCTTCCCCAAAAAGCCATCGGTCATTGGGTGTAATGAATTGATTTTGAACAAACGATTTATAAAATCGATACGGATCGTCGTAGGTCGGCCCACCATCGCGACGCAATTGATAACGTCTATCAAAATTCGGCTGACTCAGAATCACTTCAAAAAAGCCAGGGAATTGGTTGGGATTTGCGGCCTGCATCTCCGCTTCGTGGCGTTGCCCATCAAGGGTAAAGAGTACGGCCATGGACTGGGCACCTGG
>CAUYTY010000168.1 GCA_963575655.1 Gammaproteobacteria bacterium
GCCTACCAAGAACGGGGTGACAGGCATCAGGGGCAAGGTCAGCAAGGGGACGCAGGACAAAGGCACAGCGTAGCACCTCATTGCGCGGAAAAGCAGGGGGACCGGCACTGATTAAGTTGCCATAGAGGATGAGGTCAACATCCAACGTCCGAGGAGAAAAACGCGAGCCATCGCGCATCCGCCCATGCGCATCTTCCAACATTCGCAGGAAATTATGGATAACAACCGGTTCAGCATCGGTCTCAAAGGCCACCACCAAATTCAGGAAGTGTTCGCCACTAAAACCAACCGCTACACTTTCATAGGTAGGAGATAACCGCAAGGGACCAAAGCGGGTCTGCAACTCCCGCACCGCTTCGGAAATGTGGCGGCGCGGTTCGACATTAGAACCTAGGCTCAGGTAGGTAGTAACCATTTACGACGCCTATTTAATTCAGAAATTATGCCGCTTGGCCACGCTCAATAATGACCCCAACATCCTTGGCGCCACGCACCGCCCCCTGTTTATTGACACGTACTCGCACCCAAGGAATCCGGAATTCCGTAAGAAGAATCGCGGCAATGCGCTCGGCCAAGGTCTCTACGAGTTTAAAGTCGCTACCCTCCACAAAAGCAATAAGCCGCTTGGCCACCGCTTTATAGTCGAGAGTATCGTCAATACAATCACTCGCGGCAGATCGCCCAATATCGGCTGCCATATCTAGATCAATAATCACAGCTTGCTTGATCTGCCGTTCCCAGTCGAATATTCCGATAACGGTTTCGACCCGTAGATCATGAAGAAAAACAATATCCATGGAGAGCACCTCTCATGCGCATCAGAATTTTCTATCGTGCATAAAGACTGGGAATGATAGACGAATATTCGTGGATTGTAAAATACCTAACTGACCAACTTGTATACCAACGATACCCCCGTGGCGCTATGCAAACACTCTTGTGTTTATACCCACCCACGTGGAGGGGATAGAATTCGTATATCGGCCTCCGAATGTTCCAATCCATCGTCGTAGTGGGTAAACGGCACAGCCGGTGTTATAGGACTGATCGATAAAGACACACTTCACCTTCCTCGCGTATTTTGCTCCAGCATCTTCAGTGCGAGCAGGTTATCCCCATGAATTAGACGATTGCCAAAAATGTCGTTATTGGTAACCGGTTGACCGGCACGATAGAAATGGTGCATTTCGCTATCTTCTGCCCTTGTGGCCTTCTCGGTTAATTCAAACTCAACTCGGCCAGAATTCAGAATTCAGCGCCTGCTCGTAAGTCCAAGGACATTTCTTGGGAAAAGTATCTACTAACCTGCGCGTTGGTTAGGGGACAAGCAAGTAAAAATAATCTATTA
>CAUYTY010000169.1 GCA_963575655.1 Gammaproteobacteria bacterium
CACGTATTGGCAGTGGTGCAGTTGAGGAACTGAGAACGTTCCTCAAGGAATACGGTGATTGCCGATTGGTAATCATCGACACCCTAGCGAAAATTCGTCCTGAAGGTAAAAACAACGAATTGCTGTACACTGCTGACTATGCGGTAGGTGCTGCATTATTACCGCTAGCCGCAGAATTCAATATTGGCATTGTGTTGGTACATCACACTCGGAAAGCGGTATCTGATGATCATCTTGAAACTGTCAGTGGTAGTACTGGCCTGACTGGTGGCGTAGATAACGTGATTGTATTGAAGCGTGCCCGTGGGACGGATGAGGCAATGCTGTATGTCGATGGTAGAGATATCGAAAAGCCTGGTGAATATGGGTTGAAATGGGATGGACAGTTAGCCAAATGGACAATTAGCGAAGAGGGGGCGGTAGTCGGATTTTCTCCTGAACGGAAAGCAGTTTTTGACATTATCAAACAACACGGGCCTATCAATGGAAAAGATGTCACGCAATTGTTGAACCCAGGTGTTCATATAGAACGAAACTCAAAAGAATGGGCAACTACGAGAAAGATAATATCGAGGTTCGTCGAGTCAGGGTCAGTCGTGAGCAGTACCAATGGTTTCACCATTAAAGGTTTAAGAGATGAGTAAGAGAGCGCAACCGACAAATTCTCCATTAAAGGTGTAAATGGAGGTATGTAGCAGTTACAAGTTCATGTCACACGTGTCACACATGTCACACGTGTCACACATGTCACACATGTCACACAGTCACAAAAAGTGGGTGTGTGACATGTGTGACAAACCATTTGAAATGTATGTCACACGCTTAGAGCTATACGTGGAGCCACTTCCAGCGGGGTGTGTGACATGTGTGACATGTGTGACACGTGTGACATGAATTTGCAACTTATTGATTTATTGCTAGTGTGTGACACACACGCCCGTCACACGCCTGTCACACACCCACCGTCTCGATGGTTTCCCTCATCCTCGCCCCGGTCCCCCCGTGGCTCGACGTGCGCCGCTCCCGTCCTCGGCGGTTGCGGTCGTCCTTGACCGCCCCCGGCGCTGTGGTCGGGGCCACTGGCGCCAGCGTTGTGCTAGTAGCTGGGTCGCCCCGGTCCCGCTGGGGGCTCGTCGAACGTTGCGCCCGCCCCTATCCAGTACGCAGACTGTCCTCATCTCCGTCTCTTCCCCATGGGTAACAAAGTTCGCGGCAGGCAATGCCGGCGTTCGCCATGGTCCGTGTAAAACCATTCCGGGTCGTGTGGGTATTTGAGATGCGAGGGGGTTGGCCAACCTGGC
>CAUYTY010000170.1 GCA_963575655.1 Gammaproteobacteria bacterium
GCCACGCCTCAGCGTTTCGATGCCGCAATCAGGCCATCCATGGCCTATTCCCAAAGGAGTCCCATCAACCAATACCCAATTTCCGTTTTTGTTCAACGCAAAACTCCATTAACTCGTTGCGTTCCGTTTCTGACAACTCGCTTATCGCTATGGTGTTAATTTCCCACCACCGATACAATGATGGTAGGTCAGCCTTTAGACCTGCCTCATCTCTTAGCCTCAGAAACGCCTGACCACTCTTATTGATCTCGTCCACTTCCGGGTCACCGATAACCAACATCTCAAGATCCGGTAATTCTATAATCTCCTCTTCTTGTTCATTGGTTGATGGTTCGATCCTACTCGGCACCTTTTCCACCATCCACTCGTCTAACTTAGCGAGTAATTGGTTAAACTGGCTTTGATTCTGGTCAGAGAAATGGGTCACGATTCCTTTGCTTGCCTTGAGCATCCATGCCTTTACCCGCTCACGGTCTAAACTATACTCAGAGATACGTGCCTCTATTAGCAGATGTTGCGCCTCGCTGATGTGTTCAATCTGCGGTGGCGTTCCTGGTTCCTCTATCCGTTCATCCTTTCTTTGTTTACCTGCACTTCTCCCGTCGTCGTCATCCTCAGCGGTAACAATACCAAGGGCGGCGCAAAGAGAATAGCGGCGGCCATAAGTCAACGCACTGCCCACCTTTTGCGTGTCGTTCATTCTTGCATTGCGGTCGATGGGTACCGGGAAGGTGGCGTGTTCACTATGCCCGTCAACGTGGTGAATAGTGCAAGTTACGCTGAGGGTGTCACCATCCTGTGCGGTGTCAAAAGTAGCGGAAAGTCCGCATTCTCGCATCTTGGGCGCAATCGCCTTTTGAATGTCGGCAATATCGGCGTAGTGGTAGGTGTAAGATCTGCCGGTTTTGCTTTGCACCTCTGCCGTCTTGGTCTTCTTGATTGGCGGAATATTCGACTGAAAATCAGCAAGGGCACGATTAAAAGCCTCACTGGCCATTTCACGTTTTAGTTCCGCACGCATTGCAAGCAGGCGTTCCAGTGCTTCAATGGGTACATTGGCTTCAATAGCCCGCATAATGAGGGTTTCAGGATTAAGGGATACGACATTATTCTGGTAGTAGGTGGTCGGGGGGGCGTTAACCGCCCCCGCCACTTGGGCGAGGGCTGTTTTCATACAGTAGCCTCCTGATCTGCATTACCGTGGATCCAGTCGAGATACATACTGCCGTAGGACTCACCTCTCCAGCCATTCAACTCATAATCCCTCTCACGCTTTAACTCTTC
>CAUYTY010000171.1 GCA_963575655.1 Gammaproteobacteria bacterium
CTCGAAATGTCTCTCTCTTTAAAATTAAACGTCGGCCCAAAGCTCTTGTACCATGCATTCGTCGCGCTCACCCACACCGTCCAGTTGTAATTCGTCGTCGGCTGAAAACTCCATGTCGGTGTCCACGTAAACGTTTTCGTTCCTGTCCATTGCAAATGTTTTGTCCATAACCCTTGACTCGATACACTGACCGTCAAATCGTCTGTTGCACACAAATTCACCGTCAGCATTAACCCATACGGATTATCAATCGTAAACTCAAACGTCGGCGTAACGTCGACCTTCTTCGAATCATCTGGGGGGGAAATTAAATCACTAGCCATGATTTTAGGCATCGGCATCGTCGTAAAGTCGGTCGTAATGATTTTGCTCTTGTTCCAATACGGGTCGCTCACATACACGCCCCATACATACTTGGTCGCGGGCAGCAGGTTCCATGTGCTTGGGTAGTCCCAGCTCATTGTTCCGTTTCGTGTCGTTACCGTGGTCCATTTGTATTGACCAGACAAACTCACACCATGTGAGATCATCCCCGCATTCGTCGTTAAACACACATTCACCGTTAATTGTTCATGCGTCGGATTGTTAATTGTGAATCGAAACGTCGGTTGGAACGCTACGTTCGTTGACGTGTTTTCCGGGCTAATCACCGTTGCACTCGACAGATCTCGGACTTTGAAGTTAAACGTCGGCCCAACGCTCTTGTACCATGCCTCCGTCGCGCTCACCCACACCGTCCAGTTATAGCTTGTTGTCGCTCGGAAACTCCACGTCGGCGTCCAGCTAAACGTTTGGATCCCCGTCCATTGGTCATGCGTGGTCCACAACCCTTGGCCAGACACACTCACCGTCAGATCATTCGTTGCACATAAATTCACCGTCAGCATCAACCCATTCGGGTTATCGATCGTAAAACTAAAGGTCGGCGTCAGATCCACCGATTGGCCCCCATTGCGCGGCGTTAGCAGGTTGCTTGCTCGAATTGTTGGCAGGGCCATCGTCGTAAAATTCGTTGTAATAATCTGGCTCTTGTTCCAGTATTGGTCACTGATATACACGCCCCACGCGTAATCCGTCGCGGGTAGCAGGTTCCATGTGCTCGGGTAGTCCCAGCTCATTGTTCCGTTTTTGGTCGTTACTGTTGTCCATTTGTATTGACCAGACAAACTCACACCATGTGAGATCATCCCCGCATTCG
>CAUYTY010000172.1 GCA_963575655.1 Gammaproteobacteria bacterium
CCCCCAGCGGGCTTTTTCAGGTGGGCGCCACCAGTTTGGTGGTCTCTCAGAATGGTAACGTCGGGATCGGGACAACCGCTCCGACCTACCCGCTCGATATTAATAGTTCCGACAACAATTCTGGCGGCCACATTGCGCTTCGGAATGCCAATGCGGCCCCCTACTGGGGAATTATCAAACGTGGGAGTGCGTTTGCTAGCAGTGAGAACCTGGTATTTTCTTATAACAATGGTGCTGGTGGTTGGACTGAATCTATCGACATTAAAAAGAACGGAAACGTCGGAATAGGGATGACCTATCCCGCCTACCCCTCGACGTCAACGGCACCGTTAACGCGACTGGCTTTATCGGAAGCGGCAGCGGGCTGACGATTAAATATCGGTTGCTGCCGAGCGTGGTGACGAGCAGTTGCCTGGCGGGCAACGTTGGCATCGGGGCGTCGCCACAAGGGCTATTCCATGTTTCAAGTACAACCACGGGAAACCTTGCGTTTCGTGTGGATGCCAGGGACTGGAGTGGGGTGGTTAAAAACAATGCGTTGATGGTGAGCTCGAGTGGCAATGTTGGGGTGTGGACGTCAGCTCCAGCTGCGCTTTTGGATATCCGCGGTGACCTTCAATCCCCAGCGTATGCGGAAAGTGGACTTGGGATTAATTTAATTGCACAGAACGGTTATGGGAATGGAAATACGAACGGCGGCAACATTATTGATGCCTGGGATTTTATATTAATGGGGGCGCGGGGGTAGGGTGGGGACCTTTACTCCGAATGCGGTTATGGATATTCAAACCGACCGGTTGCGGCATGGGCGCCTGGGGATACCTTGAAGCTAACAAAGTTTTCGGAAACCTACGGGACCCCCACGGTCCTGCGGCTGTATCAAGCGCGAGGGACGCAGAGTGCACCGACCGTTTCGCAAGTGGGTGACTCGCTCACCTCGATGGTCTTTGGTGGGTATGATGGATCGAACTATGTGCCGGCGGCGGCGATTAACGCCCTGGCGACAGGGACGATCAGTGGGGGCACGCTTCCGACGAGTTTGGCTTTTTACACGGGCACCTCAGGGGGCGGATCCGAACGGGTGCGCATTACGCAAGGCGGAAACGTCGGCATTGGCCTCGTCACACCGAGCTCGACACTCGACGTCGCGGGCACCATCAACGCCAGCCAGGCGGTGTCTGCCAATCGCTTTATTG
>CAUYTY010000173.1 GCA_963575655.1 Gammaproteobacteria bacterium
AACGCAGTTCATGATCTTATCACTCAAGCCGTGGTCAATGGAAAAATAGATTACGCAGGCACAGGACATGAGGTCAGAGAGTATATTCACGTCCTGGACGCAGCAGCCATGGCCGTTGATGTGTTGGATGCGTCATTCGCAGACCAAATCATCCATCTGACGGGAAGAGAAAGACTCACAAGTCGAGAAATGCTGGAAATGATTCGAGAAATATTCGGAGGAGAAATAGAAGTAAACATAAAAGGAACCGGAATGATCGGGCATTACATACACACCCCATACAATTTTACGCCCCGCCTCGGAAAACGTCTCATCAGGCAGACATACATCGATATCGGACTAGGACTGCTGGATTATATCCAACAAAGACACGCCGTCCTCGTCGAAGAAAATAAATGAATAAACGTCCCAGCCCGATAATCACCGAACCTCAGGACGCCAACGCTCAGACCACGCCTGAAACATCAAAACATTCAAAGAGGATATTGCCAATTATGAGTGCCGGACAAGTGTTCTCGCCAACGCTTGCAAATCAATGACGCCGTAAAACCCCCTCATCCCGTAAACGCCGCTCATCAAGCAAAGCCTCAGCCCAATCACGCAAAGGACCCCGTAACCAAGCGTCTATCGGCGCCCCAAAACCCCATCATCGGACGATCAATCAACCCACGAGGAACGTGACGATACAAAACTTGCCGAAGAGCCCATTTACCAACCCCATCTCGTCGCTTAACAGACATCGGAAGCCCCCAAGCAAACTCAACAACTCGATGGTCCAACAGTGGGACCCGAGCCTCCAAACCAACCGCCATGCTCGCCCGGTCAACCTTCACCAAAATATCATCCGGAAGGTAAGTCGAGCCGTCGAAAAACTGCATGCGTTCAACAAAATTCGGGATGTCTCGGCAGACTGTTTCATCCCACAAAACTCCGCGTGCCTCGCAAGCTCCCGGGATCAATGATTCAGGGTCATCCCAATGCGTCAGTAATTGTCGATACACTGCGTCCGCATTCGGTAAGCCAACGATGTCAGAGACTTGCGCCAGCCGTCGCAGCTTCAGCCAAAGCCCGGGAACACACCGCGCCAACGGAGCCCCCACAATGTCCACAAAACCACGCAAGCCAGACCCCCACCTCTCCCGACCGAGAGTAGAAA
>CAUYTY010000174.1 GCA_963575655.1 Gammaproteobacteria bacterium
AAATCAATTGAATATGTCATGGGTTTAATCACTTTATAATGGCTTTGCTATATATCATTGCCATTCCCGCCAACCATGGTATCGTTTCCTGCCGTTCCATCTAATATCTGGTTTACAGGTACCTGAAAGATTAGTGAACCAGGCGCAGTTTCTTCAAGAGCTGGGCTGTTAGTCAATAACAGTGAGTAATCGACGAACATATCACCATTGGTATCGATTTCGAGGCGGGCATTGCTATAGCGAACCTCATTGATTGCACCACTAAAGTTGTTGCCTAATCCAACGAAGCTCAAACCGGAAATTACACTCAGGTCAATAATGTCACCAACAGCCAAGTCAGTGATTGTTTCCTGAGGAGTGTAGTCACTGTAGTAATAGTAGGAACTTCCTCCAATCTCGTCTAGCGAGTTGAATTTGAAGGTGTCATTACCTTCGCCACCAGTGAATGTATCTATCCCTAGGCCACCAATTAAGGTATCGTTGTTATTACTGTCACGGAGGGTGTCATTGCCACTGCCACCATTCAAGATATCGTTTCCACTACCACCGCTGAGGGTAGTCATCACCACTACCACCGTTTAAAATATCATTGCCATTATCACCGTTGAGCGTATCACTCCCCATACCGCCATTCAGAGTATCATTACTATCCGCGCCATAGAAAATATCATTACCGTTTCCTCCAGTCAGAATGTTGTTGCCTATTGTTCCGTGCAGAATTTTGTTTGGCGCTATTCTTAGAATATTCGAACCTGGTGTAGATTCTTGTAGCATGACCGATGAGGGAACATTAACAGTGATGTAGTGATCAGGGTTGCTGTCACCATTAAAATCAAACTGGATGGATCCGTCTGTGTAACGATACTCGCCGGGTGTGCCTGTAAACGGGCTGTCGCCGAGATAACTGCTACCCTGGAATGTAAAACGGATCTGGTCACCGGAGGAGAAATCGGTGACAGTGTCGTTATCTATTTCGTTCGGATTGGCGAAAATGAACTCATCGTTGCCAGCACCTTGTCCTTATCAACAAAGTGGGTGTCCTTTTCTTGCCACGATGTACTAGTAATTAACCCAAGTTGCCACCTATTCAAAATTCGGGATCGCATCCAATCGTCCC
>CAUYTY010000175.1 GCA_963575655.1 Gammaproteobacteria bacterium
GTAGTAGTTTCCAATACTATCTGTTGGGCTGAAAGGAGCAATATCCGTATAGCCTTGGCCCACATTAAAGGTCGTTACGGCCATAACGCTCACGGTCGGTGCTGCGTTATCCACAATAAAGTTAATCGTTAAGCTCGTGTCGTGGCCACTCTTGTCAACAATATCAATTTGCATCGTCGTGCTTGGCATGCCGTTCGGCAGCACAAACGCTAGCGTTGAATTCACCGTGTCGCTATCATCACGAATCACGGCTAAGCCCACATCCGGATTACATGTCGCCACGGCAAAGTCAGGATTGACTTCTTGCCAGTGAACATTCAAGGTCACGCGTTGACCACCACCGGCGAGTGCATTCGTGTTCAAATACACCACACCATTTTGGACATTGGCTGTCGGCCACCAGGCATACGCTGGTCGTTCCACTGTGATTCCGACACTGACGGCCACAGGTGCGGTGGCATCCGTGATCAGGGTTCGGGTTGCCGTCGCCACATTTCCTGCTTGATCCATAATATTAATCGTAATCACCTTCACACCATCCGCAGGGGTGAAGTTCAGCGTGGTCTGTGTCGCGTACGGGATCCATTGATTCACCGTCACCCATGTGCTGTTCACCACATCACCAAAAATATTCATACTCACAATCGCGCTGAGGTTATCGGTGACAGCCAGTGTTAATGGGATGTTCGCCGTAATCTCGGAGGTTGGGCTTCCATTATTCAGAACAATCGAAGTCAGATTGCCTGGAGGAATGTTATCCAGCAACAGAATGAATGCATTGGACGTCATCGTTGCATTGCCGGCATTGTCAGTCGCACTCACATTCACCGTGCCCCAGCCGTTGCTGTTTGCATACAAGGCCGTGTATCGGAACTGCCAGAAACCATTGTTGATACCAATATACTGCGCATTGTTGAGAATCGCGCTGCCAGGTTCAACCACCGTTAGCGACACCGTCGACACGCCGACCGCTTCATTAATGGTCACACTCAAAGTGACTGGCGTTCCATCGTTAATGGTCACCACGGTCGTCGAAATACCGGCAACGACTGGCGCTGTAGTGTCTAAGTTTACGGTCAGCGAACGGCTTAACGTGG
>CAUYTY010000176.1 GCA_963575655.1 Gammaproteobacteria bacterium
TTCGCCTCGTCCATCCCCTGTCGTGGTTGACAAAGGTGGGTAGGTAGGTAGTTACACTCCTGGTTAGAAATAAATCGGGTAGACTTGCTTTTTGAACCTACTATATCTTCATATTGATGTAGAACAGTGCAATTGTTCATGGTGTTTGATGAACGGTTTACAGGAATAAAAGAAAAGAACAACTCAACTCCGCTGTTCCTGGAAATACGTCATTACATCATTTCCCTTGCGATCTAACATCTCAAGATACCGAGAAAGACTGGTACGGCTTTGTCATAATATATTGACACGTTGTTATGAGATGTATACGCTTATCATTGTGGTTATGTGGAACTATATCTCTAGTTACTAAATTTAGTTACACGGCACGTTTTAAGCATGTTTTATGACATTGCCAACCGGTAATAATTTCACGGTTGAGCATTACGCATTTTACGGAGGCTAAAGATGTACGATGATGAACCGATGCTCGGTGAGATTCGATCTTTCGCACACGGTACGGCGCCCTCAGGCTTTAATCTCTGTGACGGAACGATATGCAGGTTAACCAAAACCAGGCGCTTTACAGCCTGATTGGTGTTTATTACGGCGGAACGCAGGGACAGACCTTCGCGTTTCCCGACCTGCGAGGGCGGGTGGTCGTGGGTAGAAATCAAGTGGTAAAGGATTATGTCCAGGTGGGGACGAAGGGCGGCGTGGAAACCGTTACGCTCACCGCAGCGCAGATGCCGACCCATGGACATCAATTCGCGGCCATGGTAGAGCACGCCAATGCGGGAGGAGCTTTAGGTAACTATGTCGCCTCAGCGGGCACGAACGCGACGATTACCACCCAGCATAATCTTTACGCGGCCCCCGTTGCCAACGGAATGATTTCGCTGAATCCGGGGAGCATACAGGCCACTGGTGGCGGAGCGGCGCACGCCAACATACAGCCGCTCCTGGCGACCAACTTCTATATCTGCGTGAGTGGGCTGTATCCCATGCGCGAGGATGGTTAGGCTACCTTACCTACTTAACCCAAGTTAGCACTTGCCCCCTCCCCAGCCCTCCCCGTAAACGGGGAGGGAGTAGGCCGCAGACC